>NZ_BCBJ01000093.1:0-73494 GCF_001320605.1 Pseudomonas sp. NBRC 111133
CCGCTCGATTTGCGCACAACCACACCTCTCAAGACATGCGCCTTGCCAACCTCACACATTCTGGAACCCTCCCCCCCCTCAAAGGTCGGAGTTAACCAGACGCAGCACAGGTGGGTTTTGCCCCCGCGCTTGTGTCATCATGCTCCGACCGCCGGTGAGTCCTCCTATAAGCCTTTCTATGAACAAACCATACGCATTGCTGCTTGCCTTCGCCCTGCTCCAGGGCTGCCAGAGCCTGGCCCCGCAAAAGGCCGAGCCTCCCGTCGCCGAGGCCGCAAAGAGCGAGGCCCAAAAGCCCGTGGTGTATGGCTCGTTCAAGCAGGACACACTCTATAGCCTGCTGGTCGCAGAGCTGGCCGGCCAGCGCAACCGCTTCGACATCGCCTTGGCCAACTACACCGACCAGGCCGCCAAAACCCAGGACCCCGGAGTTTCCGAACGTGCCTATCGCATCGCCGAATACCTCGGCGCCGACGAGCCATCGCTGGACAATGCCCTGGTCTGGGCCCGCAACGACCCGCAAAACCTCGACGCCCAACGCGCCGCCGCCATCCAGCTGGCCCGTGCCGGCCGCTATGACGACGCCATGGCCTATATGGAAAAGGTGCTGCAGGGCCAAGGCGACACCCACTTCGACTTCCTCGCCCTGTCTGCCGCCGAAACCGACCAGAGCACCCGCGATGGCCTGCTGCAAAGCTTCGAGCGCCTGCTGGTGAAATACCCGAACAACGGCCAGCTGGTGTTCGGCAAAGCGCTACTGCTGAATCAGGACGGCAAGGCCGAAGAGGCACTGGAGCTGCTGGAGTCGCATCCGGCGCAAAACGGCGAAATCGCCCCCATCCTGCTGCGCGCCCGATTGCTGCAGGCCCTGGACCGTGGCCCGGAAGCCCTGCCACTGCTACGCGGCGCTATCCGCGACAACCCGGATGACAAGCGCCTGCGCCTGACCTACGCACGCACCCTGGTCGAGCAAGACCGCATCGCCGATGCCAAGGGCGAGTTCCTCAGCCTGGTCCAGCAGTACCCCGACGATGACGAACTTCGTTACTCCCTGGCGCTGGTGTGCCTGGAGAACAAAGACTGGGATGAAGCCGAAGGCTACCTGCAGGAACTGATCGAGCGTGACAGCAACGTCGACGCCGCGCACCTGAACCTGGGCCGCATCCGGGAAGAGCGCCACGACCCCGCAGGCGCCCTGCGCGAATACGCACTGGTCGGCCCTGGCCCCGATTACCTGCCAGCGCAACTGCGCCAGGCCGACATCCTGATTGCCAACGGCCGAGGCACCGACGCTTCGCGCCTGCTCGCCGAAGCCCGCGAAGCCCAGCCGGACCTCGCCATCCAGCTGTACCTGATCGAGTCGGAAAGCTACAGCAACAACAACAAGGACGCCCAGGCCAACCAGGTGCTTCAACAAGCCATCCAACGGTACCCGGACGACCTCAACCTGCTGTACACCCGCGCCATGCTGGCCGAAAAACGCGATGACCTGGCACAGATGGAGAAAGACCTGCGCGCCATCATCACCCGCGAACCAGAAAATGCCATGGCCCTGAACGCCCTGGGTTACACCCTGGCCGACCGCACTACCCGCTACAACGAAGCCAAGGCGCTGATCGACAAGGCCCATCAGTTGACCCCGGACGACCCGGCAGTGCTCGACAGCCTGGGCTGGGTCAACTATCGCCTGGGTAACCTCGACGAGGCCGAAACCTACCTGCGCCAGGCCTTTGCCAATTTCCCCGACCATGAAGTGGCCGCCCATCTGGGCGAAGTGCTGTGGGCCAACGGCAAGCGCCGCGAAGCCCGCCAGGTGTGGGCCAAAGGCTTCGAAGCCCAGGCCGACAGCCCCATCCTGCGCAAGACCCTCCTGCGCCTGACCGGATCCGAGACCCTTTAACGCCATGTTCCTGCGCCATTGCATCACCTTCACCCTGATCGCCCTGCTGGCCGGTTGTGCCGGTTTCGGTAGCCGCGAGGCCCTGCAGGGCCACGGCAACCCACAACAGTGGCGCGCCCATAAAGAACAACTGAGCAGCCTCGATGGCTGGCAGATCAACGGCAAGGTCGGCATCCGCGCCCCGCGCGACTCCGGCAGCGGCACGCTGTTCTGGTTGCAGCGCCAGGACTACTACGACATCCGCCTTGCCGGCCCGCTGGGCCGGGGTGCCGCACGCCTGACCGGCCGCCCGGGTGGCGTGGTACTGGAAGTGGCCAACCAGGGCCGTTACGAGGCCACGAGCCCCGAAGCCCTGCTGGAAGAGCAGCTTGGCTGGCAACTGCCGGTGTCGCACCTGGTCTGGTGGGTACGCGGCCTGCCCGCCCCCGACAGCAAGAGCAAGCTGACCCTGGACGGTGACAGCCGCTTGGCCAGCCTCGACCAGGACGGCTGGCAAGTACAGTACCTGAGCTACACCGAACAGAACGGCTACTGGCTGCCCGAGCGCCTGAAACTGCACGGCAAGGACCTGGACGTGACCCTGGTGGTCAAGGACTGGCAGCCACGCCAGCTGGGGCACTGATCACATGCAAACGCTCACCCTGCCCGCTCCGGCCAAGCTCAACCTGTGGCTGCACATCATCGGCCGCCGCCCAGATGGTTACCACGAGCTGGAAACCGTGTTCCAGTTTCTCGAGCATGGCGACGAACTGAGTTTCGCCCTGCGTGACGATGGCGTGATCCACCTGCACACCGAGATAGACGCCGTACCGCACGACAGCAACCTGATCGTGCGCGCAGCCCGCAAGTTGCAGGAGCAATCCGGCACCCCGCTCGGCGCCGACATCTGGCTGACCAAAGTGCTGCCCATGGGTGGCGGCATCGGTGGTGGCAGCTCGGACGCCGCCACCACCCTGCTGGCCCTGGCCCACCTTTGGCAGCTGGACTGGGACGAAGACCGCCTGGCCGCACTGGGCCTGAGCCTGGGCGCCGACGTACCGGTATTCGTGCGCGGCCATGCGGCGTTCGCCCAGGGCGTGGGCGAACAACTCACCCCTGTAGACCCGGAAGAACCCTGGTATGTCGTGCTGGTGCCGCAAGTGTCTGTCAGCACAGTAGAAATTTTTTCACATCCACAGTTGACACGTGATTCACTCCCCCTTAAGATGCGCCCCGTTCCCAAGGGAAACAGTCGAAATGACTGCCAACCGGTGGTAGAGCAGAATTACCCAGAAGTTCGCAATGCGTTGAATTCACTGGGAAAATTCACTGAGGCTCGACTAACCGGCACTGGAAGTTGTGTGTTTGGGGCCTTCCCAAGCAAAGCCGAAGCTGATAAAGTTCTGGCCCTTCTTTCAGCGACCCAAACAGGGTTTGTGGCGAAAGGAAGCAATGTTTCGATGTTGCATCGCAAGCTGCAAAGTCTGGTCAAGAAGTCGAGCGCATAAGCGTTCGCAGCAACAGATACAGGGGCGTCGCCAAGCGGTAAGGCAGCAGGTTTTGATCCTGCCATGCGTTGGTTCGAATCCAGCCGCCCCTGCCATTTTCCTTATACTCATCCAGGTATACCCTCAGCCTTCAGGTACTGCGCGTGTCCAAGATGATGGTCTTTACGGGGAACGCTAACCCCGATCTGGCTCGGCGTGTCGTACGTCAGCTGCATATCCCTCTCGGTGACGTCTCTGTCGGTAAATTCTCCGACGGTGAGATCAGCACTGAGATCAATGAAAATGTTCGCGGTAAAGATGTTTTCATTATTCAGCCGACCTGTGCTCCGACCAACGATAACCTGATGGAACTGGTAGTGATGGCCGACGCCTTCCGCCGCTCCTCAGCATCCCGAATCACCGCCGTGATTCCTTACTTCGGATATGCCCGCCAGGACCGCCGTCCGCGTTCGGCACGTGTAGCCATCAGCGCCAAAGTCGTCGCTGACATGCTCACTGTCGTGGGTATCGACCGTGTTCTCACCGTCGACCTGCACGCTGACCAGATCCAAGGCTTCTTCGATATCCCGGTCGACAACATCTACGGCTCGCCCGTACTGGTCGACGACATCGAAGACCAGCGTTTCGAGAACCTGATGATCGTCTCCCCGGACATCGGTGGTGTCGTGCGTGCACGTGCAGTCGCCAAGTCCCTGGGTGTCGACCTGGGTATCATCGACAAGCGCCGCGAAAAGGCTAACCACTCCGAGGTTATGCACATCATCGGCGACGTCGAAGGGCGCACCTGCATCCTGGTAGACGACATGGTCGACACCGCCGGTACCCTGTGCCACGCGGCCAAAGCCCTGAAAGAACACGGCGCTGCCAAGGTTTACGCCTACTGCACGCACCCTGTCCTGTCGGGCCGCGCGATCGAGAACATCGAGAAGTCGGTACTGGACGAGCTGGTGGTGACCAACACCGTTCCGCTGTCCGCCGCTGCTCAAGCCTGTGACCGTATCCGCCAGCTGGATATCGCACCGGTTGTCGCTGAAGCGGTGCGCCGTATCAGCAACGAAGAATCGATCAGCGCGATGTTCCGCTAAGCGGAACGCGTGTTGATGTGAAGCGCCCCGCCCCAACATGTGTTGGGGCGGGGCTTTTTTGCCATCCCCGTTGGCGCTGGTCGCAAACGCCCTCGGGGGGCTATTTTGGAGAAGCAAAATGACTGATTTCATCCTGAACGCCCAAGCGCGTACTGACCTGGGGAAAGGTGCGAGCCGCCGCCTGCGTCACTCGCAGAGCATCCCAGCCGTTGTCTACGGTGGCGATAAAGAAGCTCAATCCCTGACCATCCTGGCCAAGGAAATCACCAAGCTGTTCGAAAACGAAGCTGCCTTCAGCCACGTTATCGAGCTGAACGTTGACGGCGTTAAGCAAAACGTCATCATCAAGGCCATGCAGCGCCACCCAGCCAAGCAGTTCATCATGCACGCCGACTTCGTTCGCGTTGTTGCTGGCCAGAAACTGACCGCTGTTGTTCCAGTGCACTTCATCAACGAAGAAGCACCGGTCAAGAAAGGCGGCGAGATCTCCCACGTTGTTTCCGAGATCGAAGTTTCCTGCGAAGCCAAAGACCTGCCTGAGTTCATCGAAGTTGACCTGGCCAACGCCGAAGTCGGCACCATCATCCACCTGTCGGACCTGAAAGCTCCGAAAGGCGTAGAGTTCGTAGCTCTGGCCCACGGTGATGACAAAGCTGTTGCCAACGTTCACGCTCCACGCGTTGCTCCAGAAGCAGAAGGCGCTGCCGAGTAATCTACTCGCACGCCGGCGTTGATCGGGTTACAGTGCCGCGCGCCCTGTAACCCACCAACTCCAAGGAAGAGCCCCTGACGTGACCGCCATCCAGTTGATCGTCGGCCTGGGTAACCCCGGCCCCGAATACGAACAGACCCGGCATAACGCAGGGGCTCTTTTCGTTGAACGCATTGCCAGCGCCCAGCGTGTTTCGCTGACCGCTGACAAGAAATATTTCGGCCTGACGGCTAAGTTCAGCCATCAGGGCAACGACGTTCGTTTGTTGATCCCCACCACCTACATGAACCGTAGCGGCCAGTCCGTGGCGGCCTTGGCCAATTTCTTCCGCATCAAGCCGGAAGCGATCCTGGTGGCGCACGACGAACTCGACCTGCCTCCGGGCGTTGCCAAGCTCAAGCGCGGCGGCGGCCATGGTGGGCATAACGGCCTGCGCGACATCATCGCGCAGCTCGGCAACCAGAACGACTTCCACCGCCTGCGGCTTGGCATCGGCCACCCGGGCGACGCCAAACTGGTCTCCAACTTCGTCCTGGGCCGCGCGCCGCGCGCCGAGCAGGAGAAGCTCGACGCCAGCATCGATTTTGCCCTCGGCGTGCTGCCGGACGTGCTTGCCGGCGACTTCGCCAAGGCGATGCGCGAGCTGCACAGCCAGAAGGCCTGATTTCCTTTAGAGAGGGGAATACCCATGGGTTTCAATTGCGGCATCGTCGGCCTGCCCAACGTCGGCAAGTCCACCCTGTTCAACGCCCTGACCAAGTCTGGCATCGCGGCGGAGAACTTCCCTTTCTGCACCATCGAGCCAAACAGCGGCATCGTGCCGATGCCCGATGCGCGCCTGAATGCGCTGGCTGAAATCGTCAAGCCAAACCGCATCCTGCCAACCACCATGGAGTTCGTCGACATCGCCGGCCTGGTGGCGGGTGCGTCGAAAGGCGAAGGCCTGGGCAACAAGTTCCTCGCCAACATCCGCGAGACCGACGCCATTGCCCATGTGGTGCGCTGCTTCGAAGACGAAAACGTGATCCACGTTTCCAACAGTGTCGACCCCAAGCGTGACATCGAGATCATCGACCTCGAATTGATCTTCGCCGACCTCGACAGCTGTGAGAAGCAACTGCAGAAGGTTGCCCGCAACGCCAAAGGCGGCGACAAGGAAGCCCTGGCGCAGAAGGCCATCCTGGAACAGCTGATCCCGCACTTCACCGAAGGCAAGCCTGCGCGCAGCCTGATGAAGAACATGAGCGCCGAAGACAAGGCGGTCATCCGCGGCTTCCACCTGCTGACCAGCAAGCCGGTCATGTACATCGCCAACGTGGCGGAAGACGGCTTCGACAATAACCCGCACCTGGACGTGGTCAAGGCCATTGCCGAGGAAGAAGGCGCGGTGGTGGTGCCGGTGTGCAACAAGATCGAAGCAGAAATCGCCGAGCTGGACGACGGCGAAGAAAAGGACATGTTCCTTGAGGCCCTGGGTTTGGAAGAGCCTGGCCTGAACCGCGTGATCCGCGCCGGTTACGAACTGCTTAACCTGCAAACCTACTTCACTGCCGGCGTGCAGGAAGTACGTGCCTGGACCGTACGCGTGGGTGCCACCGCACCACAAGCCGCTGGCGTGATCCACACCGACTTCGAAAAAGGCTTCATCCGCGCTGAAGTGGTGGCCTATGACGACTTCATCCAGTTCAAGGGTGAGAGCGGTGCCAAGGAAGCCGGTAAATGGCGTTTGGAAGGCAAGGATTACATCGTCAAGGACGGTGATGTGATGCACTTCCGCTTTAACGTCTAAGCGCTAGCCTGCTGTAACCACAAACCCCTTGAGGCTTACGCTTCAAGGGGTTTTGTTTTGCCCGTACATGTACGTGCTTTGTGGGAGATGCTTGAGGCGGGCTTCAGAAATCCCCGCGCAAACTCAGCATGTAGCTGCGCGGCGTGCCGTACGTGGTACCGCGCGTCCAGTAGCCGGTCGAGTCGAAGTACTTGCGGTCCAACAGGTTCTCCATGTCCACGCCCACCGTCCAGTGCTTATCGAGCTTGTACGCCGCCCGTACATCGAACACCGCCCGGCCGCTGTTGCTCACTCCGTTGTAGGCATCGTAGTAATGGGACTGGGCCGACACGCCGCCCCCGACGCTGAGGCGGTTCCACTCACCGGGCAGGGTGTAGTTGGTATTCACCCGCAACAGGTGCTTGGGCGTTTGCGCCGAGATCGGCCCACCCGTCTCTGACTGCGTGGTGTTGAAGGTGTAGCCTGCTGCCACTTGCAGGCCTGGCAGCAACTCACCGCTGGCCTCCGCTTCGAAGCCCTTGCTGCGGCTGATGCCATCGCTGTTCACGTAGCAACGGCCGGCAACGTCATTCGGGCAATTGCCGTCGTTGGCGTAGTCGCGAGTGGCGACGTCTTTCTGCTCGATGTAGAACAGCGCGAAGGACAGGTTCAGGCGCTTGTCGAACAACTCCCCCTTGATGCCGGTTTCATAGTTGGAGCCGATGGCGGGGTCGAGCAACTTGCCGCCAGCACTGCGGTAGCTGGCTTGGGGCATGAAGATGTCCGCATAGCTGGCGTACAGCGACCAGTTGTTGTTCAAGTCGTAGATGGCACCTACAAATGGCGTGAACTCGTGCTTCTGTTCATTGGTGCTTTTACGCTCGCCATCCCAAGCCTCAGTCTTGTACCAGCTCAGGCGCCCGCCCAGCACCAGGCTCAGGTCCTCTGTCATGTGCAAGCGGGCATTGAGGTAGGTCCCGTAGCGGGTGTCGAAGGTGTCATCCTGGTAGTCCCAGCCTTGGCGCGAAGGCTCGGGGACAATGCTGTGGTCCGGGTCGAACACATTGAGCGGGATGGGGCTGTCCAGCTTTACCATGGCGTCCTTGTCGTTCATCTTGCGCCTGGACCAGTTGGCCCCCAGTGAGAGCTGATGGCTCAGACCGAAGGCCTCGAACTCGCCGTCCAGGTGGCCGTCCACCGCGTTGGCGGTGACATCGAACTTGTGAAAACTGGTGTCGTTGATCATCGGCCCCGTGGGGCTGCCGTACTCCAGCGTATCTTCTGCACTCCACTCGATGGCACTGCGGTTGTAGCGGCTTTCGGAATGCGACAGCGCCAGCTTGCCAGCCCAGCTGTCGTTGAAGCGGTGGTTCAGGTCGGCAAACACTTCATCGGTACGGGTTTGCAGCGTGGCCCAGTCCTGGCCCAGGAAGGTGGAACGCTTGAGGTGCGGATTGCTGCCGTCGGGGTTGTTCGGCAGGCCCAGCACACTGTAACCATCGATGCGCGAGGTTTGCCGGCGCAAGCCCAGGGCCACGGTAGTGGCGTCGCTCAGGTCGCCTTCGACAATGCCGTACAGCAACGGCCGCTTGGCCTTGCTGACATCGGTGAAGTAGCCACGGTCCTCGTAGGACGCCACCATGCGGCCACGCAAGGAGCCTTCAGGATTCAGCCTGCCACTGGCGTCCAGGTCGAGGCGGTAGTAATCCCAGGAGCCCGCGCGGGTGGTCACGGACAAACGCGGTTCAGCAGTCGGGCGCTTGCGCACCAGGTTCACCGCGCCCCCGGGGTTACCTGCCCCCACCAGCAGGCCCGAGGCACCGCGCAGTACCTCGACACGGTCGAACACCGCCATGTCGGGGATCATCCAGCCGGTGTAGGCATAGGCCTGCCCGGCCACGCCGTCGACCATGTAACTGTCGTCGGTGATGTCGAAGCCACGGGAACTGAAGTGGTGGTTGCCATAACCACGGTTGGCGCGGGTGATACCTGTGGTCTGGGCCATCACCTGGTCCAGTGACACCAGGTTCTTGTCGTCCATCAGCTTGCGCGTGACCACAGTCACCGACTGGGGGGTGCGCCGTAGCGACTGAGGGGTTTTGCCGATGGTCACGGCACCTGTGGTGTACGAGCCTGAACCCTCGGTGGTTTCGCCCAGGCCCACGCTATTGATATTGGTGGCCCCCAGCTCCAGCGCGCCTTTGGCATCGACCGCCGGCACCACACTGAAGGTGCCACTGCCGGTGACGATCAGTTGCAGACTGCTGCCCGCCAGCGCCTCTTGCACGGCTTGCAGGGCGCTCATCTCACCCTGGATGGCAGATGCCTGTTTGCCGACGACCAAGGCGGGGTCCAGCGACATCACCTGCCCGCCTTGGCGGGCAATGGCGTTGAGGGTGTGCGCCAGGCTGGCGGCGGGCAGGTCGAAACGCAGCAGCTGTTGCTGCGCGGAACCTTCTGCCCAGGCGAAGGCCGTTGGCACGGCGGCCAGGGTGATGGCAAGGGCGAGGGGCCAGGGTTTGAACACGTGGATACTCCTGAATTTTTGCTGTTATCAGGAGAGAGGTGGGACGAGCGAAAAAAACCGGACACGAATGATAAAAATTTTCATTCAATGACAGTCCCCGTTAAAAGATCGGCGGCCATGAACGCCTCGTCAGCGCGCTTCGATCAGGGTCATCCAGGGGCCATAGCGCTCCACCCGTATCGGCATGGTCTCTTCAAGGGCAGCCAAGGTGCGCTCGCTGTCATCCAGCGGGAACACGCCCTGCACGCGCAAGTTGCGCACCTGTGGGATGACGCGGATAAACCCGGGGCGATACGGGCGAAGTGCGTCGATCACTGCCGCCAAGGGTTCGTCCAGCACGCTGAGGTGGCCCTGTACCCAATCGGCGCGGTAGGCCTGGCCGGTAAGCAACGGCTCGATGCGTTGAGCGTGCAACAACGCCGCTTGGCCCTCCTGCAGATCCCGTTCGGTACCACTGGGCAGCGACGCGTGCACGGCATGCTCCAGCACCACTACACGTGTGGCATCGGCCAGTTGCTCGACCAGAAAACGCGTGCCCAACGCGCGTACATCACCTTGGTCGCTGCGCACGATGAACGGCCGGGCAGGGTCTGCCGCAACCTGCACCACCAGCCCTCCTCTGTGCAGGCGTAGCAGGCGACGGCCGTCGGAAAAGGCCAGGTCGACCGCCGTGCCGGCATTCAGGGTCAGCCGGCTGCCATCAGCCAACTTCAGGCTACGACGCTCGCCAGTGCCGGTACGGATATCGGCAGTCAATGCCTGGCCGGTGTCGCTGCGGACTGCAAACCACAGGCTGCCACCCAGCAGAGAAAGCCCGGCCAATGCCCGTAGCACATCACGTCGGCCTGCTTCAGGTTCCAGCAAGGTATCGCGCAAGGTACCGGGGGCCCGACGCACCACCTCAAAGTGCCCGCCCAGGCCGCGCTGCAATTGCTCCCAGGCGTGGGCGTTGGCCGGGTCGTGCCCCAGCCACTGCTGGAACAGTGCCTGTTGCCGGGCGTCGTCACGCCCGGAGCGCAGGCGCACCATCCAGGCAATGGCCTGCTCGGCAGCCGGGCTCAGTGCATGGCGGCTCATGATTGCACCCCACTCAGGTAGCACTGGCGCAAGGCCTGTGTCATGTAGCGGCCGACCGTTCGTTCGGATACATCCAGACGTCGGCCGATTTCCGCGTAGGTCAGGCCATCGAGCTGGCTCATGAGAAAGGCCCTCTTCACCACCAGTGGCAACCCGGCCAGGCTACGGTCGATGGCGTGCAGGGCCTCCAGCAGCAGGTGCGTTTCCTCTGGCGAGGGCGCCAGCGCCTCCGGCAGCAGCATCAGCCGCTCCAGATAGGCCTGCTCCAGGCGTCGGCGGCGGAGGCGGTCGGAGATCAGCCGTCGGGCAATGGTCGAGAGGTAGGCTCGCGGCTGCTCGATGGACGCGGGGTCGACCCGGGCGGCAAGTAGCTGGCAGAACGTTTCGGCAGCCGTGTCCTCGGCGTCCGGGCGGTTGCTCAGTTGCCGATGCACATGCCGCAGTAACCAGCGGTGGTGATCGCTGAAAAACAGACCCAGCTTGCTGGTGTGGGATGCGGGCACGGGCGGGACCAGAAGTTAATGAGAATTTGTCGCATCTTATAGATAGGGCGCCGGAAGCGCTACCCGTCTCCAACACCTATTCTGTCAATCAGCACCCGCCTCCCCCAGAGCCCGCACCATGCCCGAACCAACCCGCTTCGACTGGCAACGCTGGTTACCTGGCCTGGTCACCTTGCTCCACTACAAGCCAGCCTGGCTGGCCAAGGACATCGCCGCCGGCCTGGTGCTCACCACCATGCTGGTACCCGTGGGCATTGCCTACGCCGAAGCGTCTGGCGTACCCGGCATCTATGGCCTGTATGCCACCATTATCCCCTTGCTGGCCTATGCCCTGTTCGGCCCCAGCCGCATCCTCGTGCTGGGCCCGGACTCGGCACTGGCCGCGCCAATCCTGGCGGTGGTGGTGCAGTACGCCGCCAGCGACCCGCAGCGGGCAATCGCCATCGCCAGCATGATGGCGCTGGTCGCCGGGGCGTTCTGTGTGATTGCCGGGCTGCTGCGCCTGGGCTTCATCACCGAATTGCTGTCCAAGCCGATCCGCTATGGGTACATGAACGGAATCGCCCTCACGGTGTTGATCAGCCAACTGCCCAAGCTGTTCGGCCTGTCGGTGGACAGCCAAGGACCGCTGCGAGATATCTGGAACCTGATTCAGGCCTTGCTTGCCGGCCAAGGGCATTGGCCAAGCTTCATGGTCGGTGGTGGCAGCCTGGTGCTGATCCTTTTGCTCAAGCCCTTCAAGCGGGTACCGGGCATCCTCATTGCCGTGGTGCTGGCCACGCTGGCGGTGAGCCTGCTGGGGCTCGACCGGCAAGGCGTGAAGGTGCTCGGCGAGTTGCCCCAAGGGCTGCCCGGTTTTGTCTTGCCCTGGGTCAGCGACATCGACCTGGTGGAGGTGCTGCTCGGTGGCATCGCGGTAGCGCTGGTGTCGTTCGCCGACACCAGTGTGCTGTCGCGCTCCTATGCCGCGCGCCTGAAAATGACGGTCAACCCAAACCAGGAAATGTTCGGCCTGGGTATAGCCAACTTGGCTTCGGGGCTGTTCCAGGGTATTCCGATCAGCAGCAGTTCATCGCGCACGCCGGTAGCCGAGGCTGCCGGCTCACAAACCCAGCTCACCGGCATTATCGGCGCGCTGGCGGTCACCCTGTTGCTACTGGTGGCGCCCAATCTGATGCAGCACCTGCCCAACAGTGCCTTGGCCGCCGTGGTGATTGCCGCCGCACTGGGCCTGTTCGAGTTCACCGACCTCAAACGTATATTCCACATGCAGCAGTGGGAGTTCTGGCTCTCGTTCACCTGCTTTGTCGGCGTAGCCGTATTTGGCGCTATTCCCGGTATCTGCATCGCCGTGGCCATCGCAGTGATCGAGTTTCTGTGGGACGGTTGGCGGCCGCACCATGCGGTACTGGGCCGGGTGGATGGCACGCGGGGCTACCATGATGTGCAGCGTTATCCACAGGCCCGACGCATTCCAGGGTTGGTGCTGCTGCGTTGGGACGCGCCGCTGTTCTTCGCCAACGCCGAGCAGTTCCAGAGCACAGTGATGGCGGCAGTGGACGCGTCGCCTACACCGGTGCAGCGGTTGATCATCGCGGCGGAGCCAGTGACCAGTATCGACATCACTTCGGCCGACATGCTGGCCGAGCTGGACCGGGCGCTGGAAGCACGGGGGGTGGAGTTGCAGTTTGCCGAGATGAAGGACCCGGTTAAGGATAAGATGCGGCGGTTCGGGTTGTTCCAGCATATGGGGGAGAAAGCCTTTCACCCAACGGTGGGCGCGGCGGTGGATGCCTACCTGGATGAGAGCGGGGTTGACTGGCAACCCTAGCCAGCCCGAACCCGGCGCCGATCGATCCAGATCAGCATGGCACTGGCATACACCGACACCGCCAGAAACAGTGCCATGCGCACGGCAAACGCCTTGTACACATCCTGCCCGCCAGCACTGTCCTGCACCGACTGCCCCAGCAGGATCAACATTGTCGTCAGGCAGCTCACCCAGTACGCCGGGCTCTGCCGGTTCGGCACCACCTGGTACAGCCGCCGCGCCTGCCAGAGCGCGAACAGCAGCACCCACAGAAAAAACATCCACAGGTGCACGAACAGGCTCAACGCGCCCCACATCAGTATCGCCAGCAACCCGGCAAGCAATGTTGAGCCAACCAGCTCACGGCTGGCGTCCCGCGCGCGGGTTTCGCCGGCCTGTTGCCCCACACTCACGGCCTTCATGATCAGCGGCATGTACTGATCCGGAGCAATCAGCGCCAGCAGGAAGGTCGGCATCACAATCAACGTGGCGCGCAACGCTACCCAGCTGACATGCTCGCGCGCCTGCTGCCAGTCGAGTTCGTCATTTTCGCCAGGGCGAAACAACCGCTCGGTGATCTCCAGGCTACGCGCCTGGCGCTCGGCGTTCTCGCGCGCGATATCCAGCCGTGCCTCGGCCGTACGCAGGGCGAAGTAGGTGTCGGCCACTTGTGCACGCAACAGCAGCATGGCATCGGCGTAGTTGGCCCGGGAAACGAAGTAGGCCGCATCTGCGCTTTCGATGGCGCGGCTGAAGCGCCCCCCAGAAGTCAATTTCCCAACCGATGTCAAAGCCCACGCTGGATTGCCAGAACACCGAGTCGCGCGCGGCTGCAGCGCCGGACTGGTCTTGCTTCAGGTACAGGCTCTGCGCGCTCAACTGTTGCAACTGTGGATAACGCCCGGTCTGCACGATGGCCCGCTGGGCCCGGGCTTCGGCGATGCGCAGGCCTACCACGCGAAGGTTGGTGTTGTGGGCATCGGCCTCGGCAATCAGCGCGTCCAGCATTGGGTCGGCGAACACCGTCCACCAGCGGCGCAGGTCGGGCGCCGCAGCGCTGCGTCCTGCCTGCTCCAGCAAAGGCGTGCTCCAGCCGGCCAGCCAAGGGGCCTGGGGCTTTTCGAAGTCCGGGCCAACCTGGGTGCAGCCGGCCAGCACTACCAGCAGCCCTAGACCATAGCCGTGCGTGGGCATGGCAGCCCCTGGCTCAGGCAGCAGGTGGTGCCGGTTGCTCCGGCACCTGCAGTGCAACCCATTGCCAGAACAACACGTAGGTGACGCCAAGGATCACCGGGCCGATGAACAAGCCGATGATCCCTTTGACCACCATGCCGCCCAGCGCCCCGATCAGCACCACCGGCATCGGCACGTCCACCCCTCGCCCCAGCAACAGTGGCTTGAGCACGTTGTCGGCCAGCCCGGCAACGAAGGTGTAGATCGCAAACACGATGGTCGCGGCGGTAAAGCCTTCGACGTTGAACACATAGATGATCACCGGCACCGTGACAAGGGTAGCGGGCGCCTGGGCAATCCCCAGCATGAGGATGACGATGGCCAGCATGCCGGCCCCTGGCACCCCTTTGACCACGAAGCCGACGCCGATCAGCAGCATCTGGATGAACGCAATGCCGATCACACCCTGGGCCACCGCACGAATGGTCGCGGTGCACAACTTGGCCAATGGCTTGCCCCGCTCCTCACCCGACACCCGCATGGCGATGCGCTGTGCCGCGATTTCACCACGGTCACCAAAGGCCATGATCACCCCGGAGATGATGATCGCACCGATGAACAGCAAAAAGGCCCCCCCGGCACTGGCCGCCGCCCCCAGCACCGTGCGCCCGGCGCCCTTGAGCTGGGGCATCCACTGGTTCAGCACACTGGCCATGTTTTCGGAGGCCGCCAACCAAAGGGCATGCACCTTCGGCCCGATCAGTGGCCAGGCCGACACGGTGTCAGGTGGGGTCGGCACGCTCCAGGCTCCGCTTTTGAGCAACGTCACCAGGCTGTCCACCGATTCGCCGATGGACATCACCACCAGGTAGATCGGCACCAGCAGCACCACCAGTACCAGCACCACCACCAGCGCCGCCGCATACCCCTGCTTGAGGCCGATACGGCGCTGCAGGCGGCAATGCAACGGGTACAGGGTGACCGCCAGGATAACCGCCCACAGCATCAGCTCCAGAAATGGCTGGAACACCTGAAAGGCAAAGATCACCAAGGCAGCCACCAGGCCGGCTTTGATCAGCACATCGAGCAAGCCCCGCGACAGGGCGCTGTCCAGCATGATACCCGGTTGCATGCTTCACCTCCGAACATTCGGTTCGTCATGTGCCACGGTTCAGTCGCTCGTTTCCGGGGTGGCCTGCACGGGGCTGTCGTCTCGTAACTGCCGCGCCAAGGCCATCATCACCAGCGGTACCACCGCCATCGACAAGGTAATGGCCAGCACCAGCACGTCATGCACCTGCCGAGTCAGCACCTGATGTTCCAGCGCCAGCTTGAACACCACGAAGGCAAACTCGCCACCCGAGGCCAGCACCACGCCCAGGCACAACGCCTGGGCCTTGTTGAGCCCGCCAACCGTACGCCCGAGGCCATACAGCAAGGGCAGCTTGATGGCGACCAGCAACACGGTCAGGCCCAACACCATCAGTGGCATGCCAAACAACAGGCGCAGGTCGGCACTCATGCCCACGCCAACGAAGAACAGCCCCAGCAGCAGGCCTTTGAGCGGCTCGATCTGGGTTTCCAGTTCGTGGCGAAATGGCGACTCGGCCATCAGCACGCCGGCCAGAAATGCCCCCAGTGCCATCGACACGCCCACGTGCTCCATCAGCCAGGCGGTGCCCAGCACTACCAGCAAGGCCGTGGCCGTCGACAGCTCGGGCAAGCCCGAACCCACCGTCCACTTGAATACCGGGGTCAACAGATAGCGACCAAAGACAATCAGCACGCCTATGCCGACAGCCACTGCCAGCAGTGGCCAGGCCCCTTCGTCGGCGGTGCTGACATCGCCCCCGAGCAGCGGCACCACGGCAATCAAGGGAATGGCGGCAATGTCCTGAAACAGCAGGATGGCCACCGCCAGGCGACCTTGCGGCTTGCCCAGGTCCTTGCGCTCGGCCAGTACCTGCAAGCCAAAGGCGGTGGACGACAGCGCCAGGCCCAGGCCCAGCACGATGGCAGCGGGTTTCGATTGGTCGAACAGCCCGTACGCCAGCAGCCCAAGCAGCACCGCAGTAAGCCCTACCTGCAAGCTGCCGATGCCAAACAGCGCCCGGCGCATGGTCCACAGACGCCGGGGTGAGAGCTCAAGGCCAATCACGAACAGCAGCATGACCACGCCCATCTCCGACAGCCGCGCCACGTTGTCCGGGTTGTCGAGCAGGCCGAACACCGAAGGACCAATCAGGATACCCGCCAGCAGGTAACCCGGTACCGCCCCCATTTTCAGGCGCTGTGCCAGCGGTACCAGAAGCACCACGGCCAACAAGAACACCACCGTCGCCTGCAACAGGCTGCCGTCATGTGGCATGAGCTCTTACCCTCGCAGCTCCCCACAGGGAGGGGTTCAGAAGCGTTGTTCGACGAACTTGAACGGGTAGGCCACAGCCTTGTACTTGCCGATCTTGCCGCGCTTGGGCAGCTTCACCACCTGGTCACGGGTGATGTCCTTGTACGGAATCCGGCTGAGCAGATGGCTGATGATGTTCAGGCGGGCGCGGCGTTTATCGTTGGAATGGGCCATGAACCAAGGCGCCCAGGCAGTATCCGACGCGGCGAACATGTCGTCACGCGCCTGGGTGTAGTCATCCCAGCGGGTATACGACTTGAGGTCCATGGGCGAAAGCTTCCACAGCTTGCGGCCATCGTTGATGCGATCCTGCAGGCGGCGGGTCTGCTCTTCGGCGCTGACCTCGAGCCAGTACTTGATGAGGATGATGCCCGACTCGACCATGACCTTTTCGAACACGGGCACACCGATGAGGAACTTGTCGACGAGTTCGTCGGAGCAAAAGCCCATTACCCGCTCGACGCCCGCACGGTTGTACCAGCTGCGATCAAAGATCACTACCTCGCCCGCTGCAGGCAAATGCCCCAGGTAGCGCTGCAGGTACATCTGGGTTTTTTCCCGCTCGGTCGGTGCCGGCAGCGCCACCACGCGAAACACCCGTGGGCTGACGCGCTCGGTAATGGCCTTGATGGTGCCGCCCTTGCCGGCGCCATCGCGGCCCTCGAAGACGATGCATACCTTCAGGCCTTTGGCCACCACCCACTCCTGCAACTTCACCAGTTCCACGTGCAGGTGCTTGAGCGCTTTTTCGTAGGCCTTGCCGCCCAGTTTTTCTGGCTGTTCCTGGGTGAGTTTCTTCCTGGACGGCTTCGACATGACACTCTCCTGAAGGGGAATGAAGAGTCAGTATGGTCGATTCATGACGGTTTGCCGCTTCGCTTGCCGGTTGAAGGGGGCTGCAGTGCAGCCCCCCAAAAACCTACTTGGCCGACTTGTTGTAGCTGGTCATCAGGTTGCGGTAATCCGGAATATGGTTGGAGAACAGGGTGCCCAGCCCTTCAATGTCATTGCGCCAGTCACGGTGCAGCTCACAGGCCACGCCGAACCAGGTCATCAGCTGTGCACCGGCAGCCTCCATGCGCCGCCAGGCGGAGTCGCGGGTGAGTTCGTTGAAGGTGCCGGAGGCGTCAGTGACGACGAACACCTCGAAGCCCTCCTCCAGCGCCGACAGTGCCGGGAAGGCCACGCACACTTCGGTGACCACACCGGCAATCAGCAGCTGCTTCTTGCCAGTGGCTTTTACCGCCTTGACGAAATCTTCGTTGTCCCAGGCGTTGATGTTGCCGGGGCGTGCAATGTAGGGGGCGTCGGGGAACTGTTCTTTCAGCTCTGGCACCAGCGGGCCGTTGGGGCCAGTCTCGAAGCTGGTGGTGAGGATGGTCGGCAGCTTGAAGTATTTGGCCAGGTCGGACAGGGCCAGCACGTTGTTCTTGAAGCGGTCGGGGTCGATGTCCCTTACCAGCGAGAGCAGGCCGGTCTGGTGGTCGACCAGCAGCACCGCAGCGTTGTTCTTGTCCAGACGCTTGTATTGGAAGGCCATGGCGGATCTCCTTGCTTCAGCGGGTTGGGAGTATCAGCGTAGGCAAGGATGCAGGGCTGCAGAGGCCGTCGGTCGGGTTGAGTGGGACCTTCACGCAGGGTTTCAAAGTACGCGTCGGGCTGGCTACCTACTTGGTCGGTTACTTGGTCGGTTGCCTGGTCGCTCCCTTCAGCTTTAAAAGGAAGCGCTACCATCACTTCACAAATTCCTGAACTGATTATTTGCCGCCAGCGATTTTTCCCCTCGCCAACCGCCACCAGAATCGCTTCACCATAATCACAAAAACCGTGAGGCCACTCCCGTGGACCAGACTCTCCAGGTACGGCAGGCGGCCGCCGACCTCGTCGCCGCGTTTGCCAGCAACGATACCGCCCGCTATTTCGCCTGCTTCAGCGAAGACGCCACCTTCCTCTTCCACACCTTGCCGCATCCGCTGCTGTCGCGCCGTGCCTACGAAGACCTCTGGGCCCAGTGGCAGGCAGAGGGTTTTACCGTGCTCGCCTGCGAGTCGGGCAATGCCCAGGTGAGCCTGCAAGGTGATGTGGCGATCTTCATGCACGATGTAGCCACCCATATCCGCATCGCCGGTGAAGAACACCCGTTGAGCGAGCGCGAAGCCATCGTGTTCCGCCGCCACGGCGAACAGTGGCTGGCTTGCCACGAGCACCTGTCGGTCGTATCGCCGGCCTGATCATCTTTTTACGCGGCCCTGCCGCCCTGCCATCGCACCCACAAGAAGGCCCGCGCACTGCGCAGGCAACAACAACCGCGCTGGAGCATCACCATGAGCCACTCGACCGGTATCGAGACCAACGGCGTCGAACAGATCCCCGACGATCAACGCGACGCCTCCCCGCTGGACCTGTTCCGCCTGATCTTCGGCGGTGCCAATACCTTTGCTACCGCCGTGCTGGGCAGCTTCCCGGTGCTGTTCGGGCTGTCGTTCCAGGCGGGTGTGTGGGCGATTCTGCTCGGCGTTGCCGTCGGCGCGCTGATCCTTGCACCCATGGGCCTGTTCGGGGCGCTGAACGGCACCAACAACGCGGTGTCTTCAGGCGCACACTTTGGCGTGCATGGGCGTATCGTCGGCTCGTTCCTGTCGCTGCTGACGGCGGTGGCGTTCTTCTCGCTGTCGGTGTGGAGTTCGGGCGATGCTTTGATCGGCGGGGCCAAGCGCCTGGCCGGCCTGCCGGAAACCGACCTTACCCTCGGCCTGGCCTACGGCCTGTTCGCGGTGCTGGTGCTGGTGGTGTGCATCTTCGGCTTCCGCTTCATGCTGTGGGTCAACAAGATTGCCGTGTGGGCTTCGAGCCTGCTGTTCCTGCTGGGTATCGTCGCCTTTGCCGGACCGTTCGATGCCGGTTACGCCGGCAACGTCAACCTAGACCAGCCGGGCTTCTGGGCAGCCTTCGTCGGTGCCGCGATCCTGGCCATGAGCAACCCGGTGTCGTTCGGCGCCTTCCTGGGTGACTGGTCACGCTACATCCCGCGTGAAACGCCCAAGGCGCGCATCATGCTGGCCGTGATTGCCGCGCAGGGCGCCACGCTGATTCCGTTCCTGTTCGGCCTGTGCACGGCCACCCTGGTTGCAACCCAGGCACCGGACTACATCGCCGCCAACAACTATGTAGGTGGCCTGCTGGCCGTGGCACCGACCTGGTTCTTCCTGCCGGTGTGCCTGATTGCGGTGATCGGCGGCATGTCCACCGGCACCACGGCGCTGTATGGCACCGGTCTGGACATGTCCAGCGTGTTCCCACGCTTGCTCAGCCGCGCCGGCGCCACGTTGCTGATCGGTGTACTGGCGATCGGCTTCATTTTCGTCGGCCGTTTCACCTTCAACCTGGTGCAGAGCGTATCGACCTTTGCGGTACTCATCATCACCTGCACCAGCCCGTGGATGGTGATCATGATCCTCGGCCTGATTACCCGCCGCGGCTTCTACCACGCCGATGACCTGCAGGTGTTCACCCGCGGCCAGCGTGGTGGCCACTACTGGTTCCTGCACGGCTGGAACTGGCGCGGCATGGGGGCGTGGATCCCCAGCGCGGCGGTCGGCCTGTGCTTCGTCAACCTGCCGGGGCAGTTCGTCGGCCCGCTGGGCGACCTGGCCGGCGGCATCGACCTGAGCCTGCCGGTCACCCTGGGGCTGGCTGGCGTGCTGTACCTGCTCTTGCTCAACCTGTTCCCTGAACCTGCTGGCGTGTATGGCCCTCAAGGCCCGCGTTGGGTGCGTTGCAAAAGCACCACGCACACGCCCGTGACCACTGCCGAAATGGCCTGACTGGAAACCGACCATGACCACTTCCCACTATATCGCCGGCCGCTGGGTCGAAGGCCAGGGCAGCGATTGCATCAGCGTCAACGACCCTGCGCTGGGCCAACCGTTCGCTGAATTCATGGCTGCCAGCGTTGCCCAGGTCGACCAGGCCGTGGCCGCCGCCCGTAGCGCCCTGCCCGCCTGGAAAAGCACCCGAGCCAGTGAGCGTGCAGCCTTCCTGCGCGGCTTTGCCGAACAGCTCGGGCAGCGCCGCGAAGCGCTGATCACCTTGCAGATGCGCAACAACGGCAAGCCGCGCCATGAGGCCGAAATCGACCTGGACGACGCCATCGCCACTTTCACCTACTACGCCGAACTGGCAGAACAGCTGCCCTCGAAAAACCGCGATGTACCGCTGGCCGTACCCGGCTTCACTGCCCGCACCCGCCTGGAGCCGGTGGGCGTGGTTGGCCTGATCGTGCCGTGGAACTTCCCGCTGGTGACCAGCGCCTGGAAGCTCGCCCCGGCCTTGGCCGCTGGCTGCACCGTGGTGCTCAAGCCGTCAGAAGTCACCCCACTGATCGAGCAGGCCTACGGCCAGATCGCCGATGCCCTGGGCCTGCCGGCTGGCGTGCTGAACATCGTCAATGGCAAGGCCGAGACTGGCGCCGCGTTGAGCAACCACAACGGCCTGGACAAGCTGTCGTTCACTGGCAGCAACAACGTCGGTAGCCAGGTGATGCGCAGCGCTTCGGCGCAGTGCCGGCCGGTAACGCTCGAGCTGGGCGGCAAGTCGGCCATCGTGGTGTTCGATGATTGCGATGTGGACCAAGCCGTGGAATGGATCGTCGCCGGCATCACCTGGAACGCCGGGCAAATGTGCTCGGCCACTTCGCGCCTGCTGGTGCAGGACGGTATTGCCGATGCGCTGCTGCCGCGCCTGCAGGCTGCACTGGAAAACGTGCGGGTGGGTAACCCGCTGACCGAAGAAGTCGACATGGGCCCGCTGACCAGCCAGGCACAATGGCTGAAGGTGGCCAGCTACTTTGCCACCGCACGCGAGGAAGGTTTGCAGTGCCTGGCCGGTGGCAAGGCGCTGGACCGGGACGGCTGGTTCGTCAGCCCGACGCTGTATGCCGATGTGCCAAAATACAGCCGCCTGTGGAGCGAGGAGATCTTTGGGCCGGTGCTGTGTGCACGGCGGTTTGCCAGCGAGGAACAGGCGATTGCCGAGGCCAACGACAGCCGCTTCGGGCTGGTAGCCACCGTCTGCTCCGCTGACCTGGAACGTGCCGAACGCGTCGCCGATGCGCTGGAAGTCGGCCATGTGTGGATCAACTCGGTGCAGGCCGTGTTCGTCGAAACCTCGTGGGGCGGTACCAAAGGCAGCGGGATCGGCCGTGAGCTGGGGCCTTGGGGGTTGTCGGCCTACCAGTCGGTCAAGCATGTGACGCGGTGCCTCGGCTGATACTGCTGGGGCCGCGCTGCGGCCCTTTTCGCGATACAAACCCTCCCCGCGTGACTTTCCCCTCCCCCCGCAAAGTCCCACTTCCTGGTACCCCCACAATCACAACACCAGGCCGGACCACCCATGCACCCTCAACGCACTGCCTTGCACAACGAACTGCACGCCCGCCCGTCGCTGTATTTCGACGGCCCGGCGCATGTCTTCCACCTGGCCCTGCTCGGCGGTGATGCTGCCTGTGCGGCCCTGCTGCAGCGCTGCAGCCCGGATGCCCTGGACGCAACGGCAGCCCAAGGCATCACCCGCCTGGACGGCCACCCGTTCAAGTGGGAACGGCACACCGAGTTCTTCACCCTGACACTGGTAGTGCCCTGCACAGCTGCCGATACCGAGTGGCAAGCCCTGCCACCCGTGCTGGCCGAGGCCATCGCCCCGCAGGCGGCACAGATGATCAACGCCGTGCAGGTGCTGGTACGCGACGAGCAAGGCCTGGACCTGCCCCAGTACGGTTTCAAAGACCCCTGCGGCTCGTGCGTAGGTGGTGGCGATGCGGTGGTGTGGAGTGACTTCCGCCTGACCGAGGACGGCACCAACCGCTTCCTGTTCATCAACCGCCGCCTCAATGCCTACCGCCAGGGCCGCATGATCCGCCGCCTGCTGGAGATCGAGACGTACCGGATGATGGCCTCGCTCACCCTGACTACGGCCAAGGCCCTGAGCCAGGAACTGGATGCCTTCGACAAAACCCTGGTCACCCTTTCCGAGCGCAGTGCCGGCGGTGAAGGGCATGACTCCAAAGGGCTGCTGGAAGCCATTGCCCACCTGTCACGCCAGGTTGTAAGCCGCACGGTAAAAACCCGCCACCGCTTCGGCGCCACCCAAGCCTATGCACAACTGGTGTTCGAACGCCTGGGTGAACTGCGGGAGAGCCATGTGGGTGACTGTCAGCGCTTGGGGGTGTTCATCGAGCGTCGGTTCAAGCCGACCGTGCGCTACTGCGCGGCTACCGAGCAGCGGCTGGAACAATTGGCGAAGAACGTGGCGAACCTTGGCGACTTGCTGCAGGCGCGGGTGCAAGTGGAAATGGAAGAACAGAACGCCGGCATTCTGCACAGCCTCAATGCCCGGGCTGATGCCCAGGTAAAGATCCAGCGGGCAGTGGAGGGGCTGTCGATCATCGCCATCACCTACTACCTGCTGAATCTGTTCAAGCTGCTGTATGGCGGGCTGAATGTGCTGGGGTTAGGGCTGACGGCGCGGGATGGGTTATTGGCCATGGCGCCGCCAGTGTTGTTGGTGTTGCTGGTGATTTTGCTGCGGATCCGGCAAGCCAAGCAGCATTGAGGTCGGGGCGCTTGGCGCCCCCGCTCTTTACACCGACTCGTCAGCGGGGCGAGCGCCCTCTTGCACCAGCACCATGCTCTGTGGCGATGACAGCGCAATGCCTTCGTCGCGCAACCGCCCGAGAATGGTGAACAGCAGGTCACTGCGGGTACCCGATACCTGGCGCGGCCCGGCTACATAACCACTCACGCCAATCACCATTCCGCTGCTGGTCAAGTCCTTGAACGACACCGAAGTGGCCGGTGCATCCAGAATCGCCTCATGCTCGCGGTACGCCGCCAGCAGCAGCTCGCGCACACGGTTGGCATCGGTTTCCAGTGGCAGCGTCAGGGTAATGCCGACCACCCCCAATGCATTGCCCATGGTCACGTTGCGCACGTTCTGCGATATGAACTGCGAGTTGGGCACGATCACCGTCGAACGGTCCGACATCTGGATCTCGGTGGCGCGCACGTTGATGCGGCGGATATCACCCTCGACACCTGCCAGGCTCACCCAGTCGCCCACCTTTACCGGGCGCTCGGTCAGCAGAATCAGGCCGGAGATGAAGTTCTGCACGATTTGCTGCAAACCGAAACCGATACCGACCGACAGGGCACTGACCACCCAGGTCAGGCTGGTGAGGTTGATGCGCAAGGTCGACATCACCAGCATGGCCAGGAACAGGAAGCCCAGGTAACCCACCAGGGTCACCAGCGAGGCGCGCATGCCGGCGTCCATGTCGGTTTCCGGCAGCAGGCGATCACTCAGCCAGCGCTTGACCACGCGAATGGCGAACAGCCCACCGAAGAAAATCGCCAGGGCCAGCAGAATGTCCTGCGGCACGATGTTCAGGTTGCCGAGCAGCTTGCCACCGGTGCCGTCCCAGTCGCCCAGGCTCAGCAACAGTTCGCTGGGGCTGGTGCCCGATGGCATCAATACCAGCAACAGCGCCAGGAACAGCACGATGGTGCGGCCGATGCCGGCCAGGATGGTGCTGGCCTGTGCCTGATGGCGCGGCGCCAGGCCCAGGGTAGAAGCCAGTGCCAGGCCACCGGGCTGACGCGGCGACAACAGGGTTTCGCACAGGTCGCCAAAGAACGTGGTCAGCAAGTAGGCACAGGTGACGACCAGGCTGACCCACAGCAACTTGGCGGTGAGGAAGTAGGCAAGCGTCAGGTAACCGGTGAGCAGCGCCAGCAGAATCAACGACAACCAGATGACCATCACGAACGGGATCAGCCCGGCCAGGCCCGTGGGGCGCTCCAGGTCATGCTTGCGCAGGGTGCGGCGGTAACGCAGCAACGCGCCGGCAAAGATGAACGCCACCACCAGCGCGGTCAGCCCGTTGACGGCCACCGTCAGCGCCAGGCTGGCGCCGATCACGCTGTTCATCCGCTCCATGGTCATCATGACCATCAGTGCCAATGCCAGCACCTTGGGGAACCAGCCCAGCGCGCTGGCCACTTCGTCGTGGATCGGCGGCAGCCGCCAGGACGGACGCTGCAGCATCAACATGGCGCGGCCCAGGCCAGTGATGAAGGCACTGAACACCACCAGGGCGAGAATGTGGTTGGTCAGGCTGGCGATATCGCTGCCCAGCTCGGCGCTGCTCTCCAGCCCCCAGCGCAGCAGCGAAACAGAACCGGCGATGGTGCCCAGGGTTGCCAGGCTGACGCCCAAGGCCAAGGCACTGCGACGCAGGCGACCCTCAGGTAACCAGCCCACCATGGCATTGGCCAGCAAGCGCTCAAACAGCCCACGCACCAAGGTCCAGACCAGAATCGCCGCGACCAGGCTGGTAATGAACAGCCAGCGGTTATCGGCGCTGAAGGCACTGCTGATGGTATCGGCTGCCTCGCCGCGCAGGTCACGCAGGCGCGCCACGTCGTCCTGGGTGGGGCGGATGATGCTCTGCCAGAACGCCGGGCTCAGTGGCGAGGCCGCACGGCTGGTGATCTGCGAGTTGAACTGACTGCGGCGCAGGTTGACGATCTGCGTGGACAGGTCGCGTGCTGACTGGGTCAGCTTGGTGGCCTGATCCTGCTGGGCCACCAGCGCCTTCTTTTCGGCCTCCAGGGCTTTGCGCTGCTGGGTCAGGGTGGCGGCCTCGTCCGGCTGGACCGGGCCAATCACCTTCAGCTTGTCGTCGAGCTTTTCCACATCGGTGGTGCGCTGCGCACTCAAGGCGTCCGCCTGGCGCTGCACCTGCATCGCGGCCAGGCGCAATTGCGACAGCAGGTCGTCGTTGGCGTCACTGGTGACGCCCTGACGGACCTGATCCAACCGGTCGCTCAGTTGCTCGATGCTGGCGTTTTCATCCAGCGCTGGCGCTTCGGCTGCCGCCAGGTTGGACAATGGCGTGGCCGGGGCCGACCACGCCGGGCTGGCAAGCGCCAACAGCAGGACCATTAGGCCTGCGCAATAACGGGCAAGGCTGACACGCCTCATCGACTATTCCTCTTTACAACTCGATTTGGCGGGGGATTCTACGCGGCTTCAAGCCATCAGGAGAGTGCCGTCTCTCGTTTGAGTAGCTGCTGTTTGCGCTCGACGCCCCAGCGGTAGCCGCTGATGTCGCCGTCCCGACGCACAACCCGGTGACACGGGATGGCCACGGCAATGTGGTTGGCCGCGCAGGCCATGGCGACTGCACGCACCGCTTTGGGCGCACCGATGCGCTCGGCGATGTCGGTGTAGCTGACCCGGCTGCCGGCCGGCACCTCGCGCAGGGCCTGCCACACCCGCTCCTGAAACGCCGTGCCCTGTACATCCAGCGGCAAGGTCAGGCCCAGCGCCGGGGCTTCGACGAAGCCCACCACTTCGGCAACCAGCTGTTCGTAGGCGCTGTCGCCGCCAATCAGACGGGCTTTGGGGAACTGGTCCTGCAAGTCTTGCAACAGGGCCTCGGGATCGTCGCCCAACAGAATCGCGCAAATACCCTTCTCGCTTTGGGCCACCAGGATCGCGCCCAGTGAACACTGACCAATGGCGAAATGGATCGTTGCCCCGGTACCCCCAGCACGGAATTGCCGGGGGCGCATGCCCAGGCGCTGACCGGCGCTTTCGTAGAAGCGGCTGTTGGAGTTGTAGCCCGCATCGTAGATGGCGTCAGTGACTGAACGCTCACCGTCTTCCAGGTGCGCACGCACACGCCGGGCGCGGAAGGCGGTGGCGTAGGCCTTGGGGGTTACGCCGGTTTCAGCCTTGAACAAACGGTGCAGGTGGAAGGAGCTGACAGCCAGTTGCGCACTGAGCTGGTCGAGGCTGGGGGCAGGGTCGCAGGTTTCGATCAGGCGACAGGCGCGGGTGACCAACTGGCTGTGGCGGCTGGTGCTGGCTTTGCTGATGCAACGTTTGCAGGCGCGGTAACCGGCCGCTTCGGCGGCAACGGGGGTGTCGTAGAACTCGACGTTGCTGCGCTTGGCCATGCGAGACTTGCAACCGGGGTGGCAGTAGACGCCGGTGGTGCGCACGGCGTAGACGAAGTGGCCGCTGGCGTTGGAGTCACGGGACTCGACGGCTTGCCAACGTTGGTCAGGGGTTGTGTAGTGGTTCATCTAGAAATTCCGGATAAGTGGTTGCCTGTACCGGCCTCTTCGCGGGCAAGCCCGCTCCCACAGGTACTCCACGGTGCTTGAGAATTGTTCACCCGCGAAAGGGCCGGCACAGGCAGTGCAAAAGCCTCAGGCCCGCCACAGGTACCAGGCCGCCACGGTACGGTAAGGCCGCCAGCCGCCACCCAGCGAGCGCATCTGCGCAGGCGTTGGCGCCTTCTCCAGCCCCTTGAGCCGTCGATAGCCCTCGCGCACACCAAAATCGTCCACTGGCAGAATGTCCGACCGCTCCAGGCTGTAGATCAGCAGCATCTCCACCGTCCACCGCCCTACCCCACGCAATGCCACCAGGCGCTCGATCAGGGCTTCATCAGCCATGGCCAATGCCTCTTCCCGCGTCGGCACCAGGCCTTCCAGCCGGGCCTGGGCAATGCCCTGCACCGTGGCCATCTTGCTTGCCGAAAACCCACAGGCACGCAGGGTGTCCGGGCTGACAGCCAGCAGTTGCTCAGGTGCCGGGAACGCAACCTGCGGGAACAGCGCCAGCAACCGGCCAAGGATCGCCTCTGCGGCGCGGGCATGCAGCTGTTGGTAGGCAATCGCCCTTACCAACGCCTCGTAAGGCTCACGCCCCGGTGTGGCCTGGTGCAGGCAGGGCCCAATGGCAGCAATGTGCCGCGACCAGTCCGGGTCGAGCGCAGCCAGGTAATCGGTCGCCTCGCGGTAGGCCTGCGGCGAAAGGTCGGCAAGAATCATGGCGGCTCCATCAAGTCGATTGCAGGTCCAGCTTAGCGCAGCCGTTCATCGGGCAAACGCCGGTTCTTGCTCGGCTAATTCCTGGCATACCATTGCTCCACGCCATCATCCCCGCATAGAATTGAGAACAATTCACAATCGCACACATCAAGGGACCGGGCCTTCGCTACGATGCAGATCAACGACACGCTCAAACCGGCCGAGGTCGCTCTGCTGTACCAGTCCCACCATGCCTGGCTGCGCGGCTGGTTGCGTAGCCGGGTCGGTTGCGGCGAGCATGCCGCCGACCTGGCTCAGGATACCTTCGTACGCTTGCTGCGCGCCCGCCAGGTATCACCGCTGAAAGAGCCGCGCGCCTACCTCAGCAGCATCGCCCGTGGCCTGATGATCGACCAGTTCCGCCGCCGCGCGCTGGAGCGGGCCTACCAGGAAAGCCTTGCGCACTTGCCCGAGGCTGAAGTGCCCAGCGAGGAAGAACGGTTGGTCATCCTCGATGCCCTGGAGCGCCTGGACCGTGCCCTGCACCAGTTGAAACCGCGTGTACGCCAGGCGTTTCTGCTGGCCCAACTGGACGGTTTGAGCATCGTGCAGATCGCCCACCAGCTGGACGTATCCCGCGCCACCATCGAGCGCGACCTGGCCAAGGCCCTGGGCGTCTGCTACCGGTTGCGCTATGCCGACACCTGACAGCACACCCGCGCAGGCACAGGTCGACCAGGCGATCGACTGGCTGGTAAAACTGCGTTTCGACCGCCCCAGCGCACGCACCGAGCAACAGTTCCGGCAATGGCTGGCCAGCCACCCGCACAACCCGCTGGCCTGGCAACGTGTCAGCCACCTCAGTGACGAGATGGCCGCGTTGCCCAAGGACCTGAGCCGGCGCACCCTGGATGGCGGCCAGCGCCAACGCGTCAGCCGCCGAAACCACCTTAAGTTGCTGGGGCTCTTGGCGGTGGGCGGCAGCCTGGGCTGGGCTGCACGCGAACCGTTGGGCCTGCCACAACTGCTGGCCGACAGCAGCACCGCCACAGGTGAACGGCGCCAATGGCAAGGCAGCGACGGCAGCCGCATCCAGCTCAACACCGCCAGCGCCATCGACTTGCGCTACAGCGCAGCGCAGCGCCGGCTGGAACTGATCCACGGCGAGGTCAGCCTGGACAGCAACCCGAATGACAACCGACCGTTCCGTATCGACACCCATGTCGGCGCGCTGACCACACTCGGCAGCCAGCTGTTGCTGCGCGAAAACAGCCAGGGCCTGCTGCTGTCGGTCCGTCGTGGTGAAGTTACGCTGTTCCCCTCCTCCGCGTCTGCGCGGCAAATCGAGCAGGGCGAAACCTTGCAGGTCGGGGCAAATGGCAGCATCCACGCAGTGACGCTGCACAGCGACCCATGGGGCTGGACCGACGGTGTTCTCAGTGTGCAGCAGATGCCATTGGCCGAATTTGTCGCCGAACTCGGCCGGTACCGTCCAGGCCTGTTGCGCTGCGCGCCTGAAGTGGCAAGCTTGAAAGTGTCTGGCACCTTTCAGTTGGCTGACACCGAGCGGGTCCTGCAACTGCTCACTCGCAGCCTGCCTGTGCGGGTCGACTACCGGACACGCTTCTGGGTAAACGTCGGCGCAGCCTGAAAGGTCATCATTGCGCTACAGCGCGGATGCGCCCAGCACGCCGATACGACTGCCTGGCAAAACACACGAACAACCCGGCCATCAGCGCCAGCGCCATGGGCAAGCCATGTGGCGCCACATTCATTGCCGCGCCACTGAGCAGCGGCCCGATCAGGCTCCCCACGCCCCACAGCAACCCTACGCTGGCGTTGGCAGTGACCAGGTCCTGGCCTTTGAAGCGTTGCCCGATCAACACCAGCGCCAAGGTATAGATACCCCCTGCCACCGCGCCCAGTACCACCAACAGCGGCCACAGCAGCCAGGTGAGGTTCAACAGCCAAGGCAGGCCGATGCCGATCGCCATCGCCACCAGCCCGCACACCAGGTGCAGCCCGGTGCGCTCCACCCGGTCGGCCAGCCAGCCCAGCGGCAGTTGGAACAGCATGTCGCCAGCAAACACCACAGTCACCATCAGCGCCGCGACGCCCACGGCAAAGCCATGGCTGGTGGCATACACCGGCAACAGCGACAGCACCACGGCATCGAAGAACGAGAAGAACAGCACGGCCACGCACAGCGCCGGCGCCACACGGAAGAACCCGGCCAAGCCAAAGCTCTTTTCGCCCTCTTCATGTTCGACATGGTCGTTGGGCACGGTCAGCACGATGCACAGCAGCGCCAGGCCATAGCAGGCGGTGACCACCCCGGTGATCCACGGGCTATCGGCACCCAGCACCGCCAGCATGGCTGGGCCGAGCACCTGAAAGCCGGTGAAGCTGGTGGCATACAGGGCCATGATCTTGCCGCGGTTGTGCTCCGGGCACAGCTCGTTGACCCACGACTCGCCGAGGATGATGGCAATCCCCATGCCCAGCCCGAGGCCCAGGCGCAGCAGCGCCAGCAGCCACAACGAACCGAATGCCGACTCGAGCAAAGCAATGCTGACCGTGCACAGGCTGAAACACAGCAAGTAGATGGTGCGCCGGGTGAGGTGACGGCAGCAGGCATCGACCAGAAACGCTGAGAGCATCATGCCCGCAGCAGGGATGGCCGAGATGATGCCGATTTCCAGGGTGCTCGCCCCCGCCTCATGCAGGCGCAACGACACCAGCGGCAAGCTGGCCCCCAAACTGAAACCCACGACCGACACGGCGAACAACAGGCCCGCCAGCAAACGCATGTTCATGTACCACTCCTTGCAAACAGAAAAGACGTGCAGACACAGGCGCGCACGCCAGGGTGGCGAGCGACGCAAAAGCGCAGATCAGTTCAGGCGAGGTGTGGCGAGAAGGTGAAGGCAAACAGCACGCTGCGGCGGCGCTTGAGCACCGTGTCGCTCGGCCACGCACGACGCAAGGCCTGGAAGGCAGGCTGACGGGCGTGTGGCAGGGACTGGGTACGGCGCATTGCTTTGACTACTACGCAGGTGGTTGGAAAAAGAGGCGGCACTCTAGGCCAAGGGTGTCAGGTCGTCAATCGTCGGGGCTGCAACGCAGCCCCAGTGATATCAGCGTTTACCCGTAGACGGCAAGAACACCGCCAACAAGCCGAACAGCGGCAGGAACGAGCATACCCCATACACATATTCAATGCCGCGCAGGTCCGCCACATACCCCAGCAGCGCCGCACCAATGCCGCCAAAGCCGAACATCAGCCCGAAGAAGATACCGGCGATCATGCCCACGCTGCCCGGTACCAGCTCCTGCGCATACACCACGATCGCGGAAAACGCCGACGCCAGGATAAAGCCGATCACCACGCTCAACACCGTGGTCCAGAACAGGTCGGCATACGGCAGTGCCAAGGTGAACGGCGTCACGCCCAAAATCGAGAACCAGATCACCGCCTTGCGCCCGATGCGGTCACCGATCGGCCCACCAAAGAACGTGCCGGCCGCCACCGCGCCGAGGAACAGGAACAGGTGCAGCTGCGAGCTGGCCACCGACACATCGAACTTCTCGATCAGGTAGAAGGTGAAGTAGCTGGTGAAGCTGGCCATGTAGAAGTACTTGGAGAACACCAGCAAGCCCAACACGATCAGCGCCGCGATCACCCGGTTGCGCGAGATGCCGTGGGTGGCTTGCACCGCCTTGCGCGCCTTGGCCTGGTTGAGGTGCTCCTTGTACCAGCCACGCAGCATCAAGGTCACGCCAAAGAAGAACAGCGCGGCCAGGCCGAACCAGGCGACGTGGGTCTGGCCGAATGGAATGACGATGGCCGCCGCCAGCAGCGGGCCCAGGGCCGAACCGGTGTTGCCGCCCACCTGGAAGGTCGATTGGGCCAGGCCGAAGCGCCCGCCAGAGGCCAAGCGTGCAATACGCGAGGTTTCCGGGTGGAACGTCGATGAGCCGATACCGACCAGCGCCGAGGCCAGCAAGATCATCGGGAAGCTGCCCACGAAGGCAAGCATCACGATGCCCACCAGCGTGCACAAGGTGCCCATCGGCAACAGGTTCGGTGTCGGCCGGCGGTCGGTGAAAAAGCCGACCCAGGGTTGCAGCAACGAAGCGGTGATCTGGAACGTCAGCGTGATCAGGCCGATCTGGGCAAAGCTCAGGTCGTAGTTGGCCTTGAGCATCGGGTAGATCGCCGGCAGCACCGACTGGATCAGGTCATTGATCAGGTGCGCCAGGGCGCAGAAACCAATGATGCGCATCACCAGCGGCGTGGCTTGGTTTGCCGTTGCGTGGGTGGACGCGGTGGAGGCACTACTGATGGCCATTTGCCTAAATCTCCGTCCTCAGGTTTGGGATCCGATTATCAGGAAACAAATAGATACATAGCTACCTTTTTTATCCCTCCGTCGCGACCTACTTGAAAATGGTTCTCAATATAATTAGCATCCTTGACCCATACCCCTGTCATCGTTGGGCGAAACGGCCCCTATCGTGAGCAGACCTACCCATGAGCCCGATGCCCGCCATGCAACTGCAGCCCGACCCACAGCAGGAAGCGCTGGAGTGGTTTTCGCTATTGCGCCAACCCGGCTGTGACGAAGCCCAGCGCCAGGCATTCGCGGCCTGGTGCCAGGCCCCCGATAACGCTCGCGCCTATGCAGAGCTGGAAACGTTCTGGCAGCAGTTGCAGCCACCACCCGCCCGCCCCCGCTCACGGCAGGTCACCGTGCGCCGCAGTCACCTGGGCAAATGGCTGGCACTTGTGTTCCTGCTTGTATTAAGCGCCGCAGCCTACCTCTACTGGCCGCTGATGCAGCGCCTGGCCAGCGAGCTGCACACCGACGTGGGCGAACGCCGCAGCACGCGCCTGGCAGATGGCACCACGCTTAACATGGACAGCGCCAGCGCCATGAACGTCGACCTGCGCGGCCGTACGCGTCAACTGCACCTGGTGCAGGGCCAGGTGTACCTGGAGGTTGTGCTCGATGGACGGGCGATGGAAGTGGAAGTGGGCAGCACACGCATCCAGGTGTTCGGCACTCGCCTGCTGGTCGCCCGCCATGCAGATCATGATGAACTCGTGGTAATCAGTGGCAAGGCCATGGTCACCCAAGGGGGGGATCAACGCATGGTCTCGGCGGGTGAGCGGGTTACCTTTGATGACATGCGTATCGACCCAGTGCAGAAAGCCGACCTGAAAACCGCCGATAGCTGGCGCAACGGCCGCCTGAAAGCCACCGACATGCCTCTGGGGCAGGTGCTGGAGCGCCTTGCCGGGTACCAGGGGCAACGCCTGTGGATGATGGATGAACACATGGCTCATCGGCGCGTAAGCGGTGATTTCAACCTCGACCGGCCACAGGAAAGCCTGCAAGCCTTGGCTGCGGCCCAGCATTTGCAGCTTCAGGGCGTGCTCGGCCACTGGCTTGTAGTGCGCTGAAACCGCGCCCGGCCGCTAAGTTTTTGAAAGCGTGCAAATTTTTTTTGAAATGAGTGTTGACAGGGGGGGCGTTCAAGAGAATAATGCGCGCCATCGGCTACATAGCTCAGTTGGTTAGAGCATAGCATTCATAATGCTGGGGTCCGGGGTTCAAGTCCCTGTGTAGCCACCAAACAAGACGAAGGGCTTACCGCAAGGTAAGCCCTTTTTCTTTGCCTGCGAAAAAGTTAGCGCCGGGCAATACCCTCACTTGCAGCCAAGGCCGCCCCTGCTGCAACTACAGCGCCAGAGCCAATGCCACGATCACGATCACGATCAGGGCTATCGCTTTCAGCCCCTGACTCGAAAGGCACTGGTTGCAGATAAAAAGCGGGCTGGCTGCAGGCGCCTGCCATGGCCATCCCCCCGTCATGCAATCGACACTTCACCGTATGCCGGTTACGGCTACCGCAAGGCCAAGCCCGATCAGCGCCAGGCCTATGGCACGGTCCACCAGCATTTGCCGTTCGATCATGGCCTTGCGCAGTGCCGTGCTGGAGAAGAACACCGCCACCAGGCTGAACCACAGCCAATGGGTAAAGGACATGAACGCGCCGTAGGCGAAGTCCAGCACCAACGGGCTGCCGGGCTGGACGACCTGGGTGAACGCACTGATGACAAACAACATGGTCTTGGGGTTGAGGGCATTGGTCAGAAAGCCCGTTCGCAGGGCTTGCAGCACGCCACCAGCGGTTTGCCCTACACCCTCCAGGCTGATGCGCCGGGTATTGGTCAATGACTGGTAGCCCAGATAGATCAGGTAGCCCGCACCCAGCACTTTCATGGTGAAGAACAATGTCGGGCTCTGGCTGATGAGCACTGCAATGCCCAACACCGTGTACAGCACGTGCACCTGCACGCCCAGCGCAATACCCACGGCAGCGGCCAGCCCGGCCCTTCGGCCCTGTGCATAACTGCTGCGGGTGACCATGGCGAAATCGGCGCCAGGGCTGATGACGGCGAGCAAGGTAAACAGGGCGACGGCGATGAGTTCGGTCATGCGGGAGGCTCTCGATAGGCGATGGAAATGCACAGACCAGGGGATTATCGATCGCTCATGAACATGGAAAAATCGATTTATAGTGGTGCATATCTGATAGTTTTTCTCACAGAGGTGTTTTGCCAGTACTGGCCTTTTCGCGGGCGTGCCCGCGAAGAGGCCGGGCCTGAAAACATGCAAACCATGAAACTGCCGCCACTCAACGCCCTCCGCTACTTCGACATCGCCGCCCGGACCGAAAGCTTCGTGCGCGCCGCCGAGCACCTGCACGTCACCCACGGCGCCGTCAGCCGCCAGGTACGCCTGCTTGAAGAACACCTCGGCGTGGACCTGTTCGAACGCCGTAACCGGGCCATTTTCCTCACCCCAGCCGGCCGCGCCCTGCAAGGCACTACCCAGGCAATCTTCGAACAGCTCGAAGGCGCCGTGCAGCGCTTGCAACAACAGGCCCGCGACAATGTGCTGGTGCTGTCCTGCGAGCCGACCATCGCCATGCGCTGGCTGATCCCGCGCCTGCCTCGCTTCCATGCCGACCACCCCGACCTGCAGTTGCACCTGGTAGCCGCAGGCGGGCCGCTGGACTTCGCCCGTAGCGGTGTCGACCTGGCAATCCGCCGCGACGACTTTCACTGGGATAACCAGCTGTACAACCAGAAAATCTGCGACGAATGGATCGGCCCGGTGTGCCGCCCTACCGCCCCCAACCCGCTGAACGGCCAGCGCCTTCTTCACAGCACCACCCGCCCCGGCGCCTGGCCCACCTGGTTACGCCTCAGCGGCCAGCAGGCGCGGCATAACGAACGCAGCGACTACGAGCACTTCTACCTGTCGATCCAGGCCGCCAGCGCCGGCTTGGGCGTGGCCATGGCCTCAGCCCTGATGGTGCGCGACGAACTCGACAGCGGGCAGTTGCAGGCGCCCTTCGGTTTTGTGCGCGATGGTTCAGCCTACTACCTGCTCAGCCCACAGCCGGTCGAAGACGGCGGCAAGCGCCAGCGTTTTGCCGAATGGGTCACACGCGAATGCCAGCGCTGCCTGGCTCACTTGGGCTTGATGCAGAACGACGAGCCAGCGCTGCCATCGCCGCCCCAGGTGCGATAGCCGGCGGTGTCCACATGGATACGCCCGGACGGATAGCGCCCCAGGCCCATGTTCCAGGCCTGGCCATACTGCTGCCAGAAGCGGCACAGCGGGTTGGGATCAGCCCAGGCCGGCAACAGGATATCGACGGCGAAGGCGCGGGTATGGGCACTGTTGGCAGCACCGCCCGCGCAAGTATTCAGGCGTGGGTTCCGGTAGGCGGAGACCACTTCGAACGGGCGCAGGATGCCTTGATCATCAAGCGTCTTGATCAGCGAGAGGGTCGAACGTACAGCCGACCAGTTGCTGGCAGGCGGCACGGCAAAGGGAGACGCCTGGCACAGCCTCCAGTCCGAGGCCGAGCGCAGCAACTGGTGGATAGGCACTACACCGTAAAGACGGGCATCCACCAGCATTTCACGGAAAGGCCGGGTTTGATGCTCGCCAGCCCATTGCGCGAACATCCACAGGTCGCGTTCGTCGGCATGTGCAGCACCAACAATCAGCAGGCCCGCCACCAGAAGCCGTTTTTTCATCCTTTATCCATCCGTGCATAGAGAACAAAGAAAACCAGGCCAGAGGTGGTAGCGGCTATGCTCGGTCAGTCCTCAAGCAGGGTGCACGCCATCACCAGCGCGTCTTCGCGTCCCCCGGCAACCGGATAATAGTCGCGGCGGCGGCCGATTTCGTTGAAGCCGTAGCGCTCATACAAACGATAGGCCGACTGGTTGCTGGCACGCACCTCCAGGAAGCACTCGCGACCATTGAGCTGGTAGGCCCGGGCCATCAGGTGCTCCAGCAGGCGCAGGCCCAGGCCACGGCCCTGGTTTTCAGGTTTGACGGTGATGTTGAGCAGGTGCGCCTCGTCGATGATCACGTTGATCACGCCATGGCCTACCTGCTGCTGGCCGTCGAACATCAGCCAGATTTCGTACGACTTGAGCGCATCCAGAAAGATCCCGCGGGTCCAGGGATGACTGAACGCGGCATATTCGATCTTAAGTACGGCATCCAGATCCGCCTCGGTCATCGGGCGGAAACTGATCGATTCACTCATTCAACGCGCTTCCAGCGCGCCATCAGCTGGCGCATGGCTTTCCAGACGTCCGCCTTGCGCTGCGGCTCGTCCATCAACAGTTCAAGGCCCGGCAGTGCCCAGGCATCGCCCAGGCCGTCGAGCGTCAGGGTTTGGTAATAGGCGTCGGCGTCGGCATTGGCGGCAAAGCGCAGCGCCGGCAGGCCGATCAGCCACAGGCAGGTGCTCGGGGCATCTTCGAGGCGCGCCTGGACAAAACCCCGGACAAAATCACGCGCGGCTTCCGGCCCCTGGTCCATGTTGCCTCGCACCAGCAAGGGCCAGCGCACCGGTTCGCCGATGATCTGCGGGGCGTCAGGCAGGCCGGCGGCGCGCAGCATGTCCTTGAGCAGCAGGTAGGACGGGTCGCGGCTCTGGAACGGCTGGCCGGTGGCCAGTTCGACCAGCAGCAGGCAACTGCCGGCGCGCAGCAGTTGCAGCGAGAAACGCGGGGGCGGCACGGGGGCAGGTCGCGGCGGTGCGGGCTGTTCCTCGGCCTCGACAGGCTTGGCAGCCGGTTTGGGCGCACTGCCCGGGCGCGGGATTTCGATTTTTGGCCGCTCGCCGGAGCGAGCCTGAGGGGCGGCGGGCGCATTGTTTGCAGCCGGTGCCGGCCTGACCTCGAAATCGATGTCCTCGACCGGTGCCACCAGCAGCAGCAGCTCGGGGCGCGACGGTGCGGCGAACGCCAGTTCGGCGCGCGGCAGCCAGTGCACCACTTGCATGGCGGAAAGGTAGGCGCGGCGACGGGGTTCGGTCAGCAAGGGGCGGGTATCCAGGGGGCGAAAACAATTGGGCATTCTAACGTGTACGCCTTGGTTTTTGCAGCGCCTATCAGACCGAGCGCCGCCCGCGCTCGATCTCACAACCAACCCAGAAACACCGCCATACACCCATAAAGCAAAAGGTTATCTGTCATTACAGACCAAGGGGTGAAAACCTCCCCCCCGGATGCAGTACAATCGCCCCCTTTTTCTTGGCAACGAGTCGAAGCCAATGATCGAACCCAAGCGCGTCCTGCGCGCCCTAGCCGAACACTGGGCCCTGATCGAGCCGCTGTGCGAGCGTTTCGACCAGGGCACCCTGAGCCTGGTCGAGCTGCGCCAGCATGTGGCCCGCCAGCAGGTCGAGAGTACCCCGCAGGACATCACCCAGCTGCTCGACGTATGGATCCGCCTGGATATCCTGGTCCCGGTGGCCAAAAGCCCGAACCGTTTCGAGCTCAACGCGCAGATCCACGACTTCCTCGCCTACCTGCGCCGCGAACACCGGCTGGGCCTGTGCCTGGAGATCGAAGCCTACCTGCGCCACCTGGAACGCCTGGCCGGCCACATCCAGGACGCCTTCGACAACCGCGACAGCGACGACCTGGCGCGCCAGCTGCGCCTGCTCGACATGCGTGTGCGCGATGTGCTGAAAAAGCTCGATAACGACGAGCAGGCGCTGGTGGCCGTGGCCGAACGGGCCAAGACCAGCAACCGCCAGATCCCGCTACGTCAGCGTTATGCCGAAGTACTGGCCACCTGGGACGAATACGTCGAGCCGATGATCCAGCTGGTGAACGCCGACGGCGCCTTCGAACAAGGCGTGCGTAAGGTCGAGACCGTGCTGCTGAAGCTGCTGGGCGAACAGGCCCGCCTGGGCCACCTGGTCGACGACGACATGCTGCTGCGTACCCACGCGCGCATCCTGGAAATGCAGACCAGCGCCCAGCTCACCCTGCGCCATGCCCGTGAACTGCTGCTGCCGCTGCGTGAAGAAGCCCGCCGGCACAACGCCGTGACCCGTGGCGCTGCGCTGGCCCTGTCGGTGATCCGGCGCAAGGGCATCGATGCCGTGCCGCAAGCGGCCATGCCGATGTTCACCCGCCCGCAAAGCACCTTCCTGGGCAGCGCGAGCCAGGTAGAGGCCTATGTGTACGCCCTGGCCCGCTTCGAGCCCAAGCCGGCGCGCTTCCCCAAAGCCCACAAGACCCAGTCCGGCGCCCTGCCCCGTGCACCGCGCACGGTCAAAGAGATGGCCGAACGCTGCGAACAGGCCCTGCCGCTGCCCGACCTGATGGTCTGGCTGCTGGAGCAGGAACCCGAGGGCGCCACCGACGAGCTGCTGTACTGGTTCTCGCGCCTGTCGCGGGAAAAGCGCTTCAAGCGCGAACGCCTCGACCGCCGCGAATACACCACCCAGGAACACTTGGTCAGCCTGCGCTCGTTCGCCCTGACCTCCAGCCGCGAAGACGCCACCAGCGCGCCTACCGAACCCAACGCGAGCCCAGCCCATGCATCTTGATCTTTCCGAACTGTCCCAGCTCGCACCGATCTTCCGCGAGCTGTTCAAAGGCTTCCACGTCAGCCGCCGCGACCCCGAGCTGTACGCCCAGCTGTCGAACTTCCAGGACCAGTACCGCACCCTGTTCAAGGCCCTGGGCTTCGAGCTGGTGTGCGATACCCGTGGTTTCTACTACTTCGTGCCGGACATGACCGCCGCACAGGTGAACAAGACCGCGCAGCGCCTGTCGCTGTTCACCTTCATTCTGGTCGAGCACCTGGCCGACCAGGGCCGCGACCCGATGGCCGTGCTCGATGGCGGCAGTATTGGCCGTGACGAGCTGCCCTCGCTGCTGGACAAGTACCGCGACCTGTTCCTGCAGGCCGAAGTGCAGACCGTGGACGAGCTGGAAGAAAAAATCCTGCGCCGCATGACCCAGCTTGGTTTCGCCTTTGAGGAAGGCGGCATCTACCGCTTCTTGCCGCCGATGCACCGCTTCCTTGATGTGTGCCTGTCGGTGCAGCAGGACCGCGACCTGGCCGCCACCCTGCACAGCGACCTGCCGCTGCCCACCCCGATACTGGTCGAGGAAGAAAGCCCCGAAGAACTCAACCGCACCGACGACCCGCTGGACCTCAGCCCGTTCGACGGCGAGGAGAGCGAAGAAGAAGCCCTGGCCCGGGCCATCCGCGAAGAGCAACAGGAGATTGACGCATGAGCCAGGAACGCTACGGCATCCGCCGCTTTGCATTGCTCAACACCGCCGGCTACAGCCTTGGCCTGTTCCCGCTGGAGCACCCGCTGTCGGTCTACGGCGCCAACAACCTGGGTAAATCCGCGTCGATCAACGCCCTGCAGTTCCCGATCCTGGCGCGCATGTCGGACATGAGCTTCGGCAAGTACAGCCTGGAGCAGTCGCGTCGCTTCTACTTCGCCAGCGACACTTCGTACATTCTCTGCGAACTGAGCCTGCCGCACGGCCCGCACGTGATCGGCGTGGTCGGCCGCGGCCCAGGTGGCGGTTTCGGCCACCAGTTCTTTGCCTACAAGGGCGAACTGGACCTGGCCCACTACCAGAAGAACGACACCTGCCTGCGCCAGAAAGAGCTGTTCACCAACCTTGAGCGCCTGGGCATCAAGGCCTACGAGCTGAAGCCGGACGAACTGCGCCGCCTGCTGGTTGGCGGCCACACCTCGGTGCCGCTGGACCTGACCATGATCCCGCTGCGCTCCACCAGCGAGCAAAGCCTGAAAACCTTCCGCGCGCTGTTCATCAACCTGCTGCACATGCGCGAAATCACCGCCGCCAAGCTCAAGCAGCTGTTCCTCGACGCGTTCGAGCACAGCCTGCGTTCGGGCAGCGTCGACTACATCGCCGCCTGCGAAGAAGCGTTCCGCGACGTGCGCCGCATGGAGCAGGATTACAACGCCCTGGTCGCCGCCGGCCCGCTGGTCGAGGCCCTGGCCGGTGGCGTGGCCCAGCGCGACATCCTGCGCGGCAAGCTGCACCGCATTTCGCCCGTACTCGACACCCTGCTGGGCACCTGGCAGGAATACGCCATGGCGCGCAAGGAAGAGCTGGTCATCCAGTCCGAGCACTACCGTGGCGAGCAGGACCGCCTGCAGAACGACCAGCGCGGCGGCACCCAGGAGCTGATGCGCCTGGAGCGTGAAATCACCGGCATCCAGCGCTGGCTGGGCGAGCTGTCGGTGCTCAAGCACCGCTTTGCCCTGGTCGATGACGTCAAGGTGCTGGAGCAGCAGCTGCTGGCAGCCAAGGACGCCCACGACGAACTGGCCGGCGCCCTGGCCCAGTCGCGGCAGTTCAGCGCCGAAGACCTGGACGAGCGCGTACGCGACCTGGAAAAACGCCTGAAGCAGGTCAAGCAGCAGCTCGACCACGCCGACAACAACAGCTACGCCCGCCTGCGCGAAGAGTTCTCGCAAGCCGACGTCGACCGCCTGATGCGCCTGTTCAACGGCGCGCTGTTCAGCCTGCCGCTGGGCGACCGTGGCATCGAGCTGGACGACAGCGACCTGTGGGTAAAATCGCTGGAAGCGGTGCTCGACGGCTTCAAGGGCGAGCGCTTCGAAGCCCCGGGCTTGGCCATCGACCTGACCCACATCGACCCGCCGGCACTGCAGGCGCTGGCCGACCGTGCCGCCCTGCGCGACCAGAAAGAGCGCCTGGAAAAAGAGCTGAAACAGCTCAAGACCCAGCAAGCCGTAGCCGCCGACCGCTCTGCCTCCAAGGCGCAAACCGAAACCCTGTACCAGGAAGTGCTGGATGCGCAAAAGGCGCTGGAAGACTTCCGCCGCAGTGAAACCCTCAGCGCCGAAGAGCCAGAGAAGCTGGAGCAACTGTCGCAGCTGGAAGCTGCCCAGGACGAATTGAAGCGTTCCAGCGACGCCTTCACCGAGCGCGTCCAGCAGCTGTCGGCGAAGCTGCAGCTGGTCGGCCGCCAGATCGGCGACCTCGAGTCCAAGCAACGCACCCTGGAAGACGCCCTGCGCCGTCGTCAACTGCTTCCGGCCGACCTGCCCTACGGCACACCGTTCATGGAAGCCATCGACGACTCGATGGACAACCTGCTGCCGCTGCTCAATGACTACCAGGACAGCTGGCAAGGCCTGCAGCGCGTGGATAACCAGATCGAGGCGCTGTACGCCCAGGTGCGCCTGAAAGGCGTGGCCAAGTTCGACAGCGAAGACGACATGGAACGCCGCCTGCAACTGCTGGTGAACGCTTACGCGCACCGCACCGACGAAGCCCTGACCCTGGCCAAGGCACGCCGCGCTGCAGTCACCGACATTGCCCGTACCCTGCGCAACATCCGCAGCGACTACGACAGCCTCGAGCACCAACTGGCCCTGTTCAACCGCGAGATCAACAAGCGGCAGGTGTCCAACCTCGAAAGCTTCCGCGTGGTGCTGGCGCCGAACAAGGAAGCGCTCAAGCACATCGACCAGATCATCCACAGTGCCGGCCAGTACGAAGAAGGCGAAACCCTGTCGGTGTTCGACCTGACCCAAAGCGCCGAGCAGGACAACAAGAACGAAGAAGCCAAGGAGTACTTGGCACGGCTGGTGGCGGCCAACCACAACCAGCTGGGCCTGAAGGACCTGTTCGAGCTGGCGTTCGAGATCACCAAGGTCAACGGCCAGCCGATCATCCACGCCGACATCGACGGCGCGGCGTCCAACGGCACCACCATGACCATCAAGGCGCTGACCAACATGTACCTGTTGCTGCACCTGATGGACCGTGACCTGGCCGGGCGCATTCGCCTGCCGTACTACCTGGATGAGGCAGCAGACATCGACGAACGCAACCAGGCAGCACTGCTGGAAACCAGCCTGCAGCTGGGCTTTGTGCCGATTCTGGCGAGTGTGAAGCCGCAGGTGTCGGCGCGCGTGGCGATCGACCTGGAAGGCGGTAGCGGGCCGAATGGCATCTACATCGACGAGGCGGACTGGAAGTTCATCAGCCGGCTGGATGAGGTGAAGGCGGTTGTGCGGGAGGATCAGGCCGAAGAGTTGGCCTGAGGTAACCAGGGCCGCTTTGCGGCCCATCGCGACCTGCGGTCGCTCCTACAGGGGTATCGCAATCTCCCGTAGGAGCGACCGCAGGTCGCGATAGGAGGCCGAATGGCCTCCCGGCGATCTACAAGGTTATCAATGCGCCCAAGGCAAGATCGGTATCGCGGTCACCGCATTCTGCGGGCTGCCTTCGATCATGCGGTCGCTGTACACCAGGTACACCAGCGTATTGCGCTTCTTGTCCAGGAAGCGCACCACCTGCATGGTCTTGAACACCAGCGAGGTGCGCTCCTTGAACACCTCCTCGCCGTCTTTCAACTCACCCTTGAAGTTGATCGGCCCGACCTGACGGCAGGCAATCGATGCCTCTGCCCGGTCCTCGGCCAGCCCCAACCCACCCTTCACACCGCCTGTCTTGGCCCGCGACAGGTAGCAGGTCACGCCCTCGACCTTGGGGTCGTCGAACGCCTCGACCACGATGCGGTCATTCGGCCCGAGGAACTTGAACACGGTGGACACCTGGCCGATTTCCTCGGCCCCGGCCAGCATGGGCAGCACCAGCGCTGCCACGCCGATCACCCGCTTGAACAGACTCATACCAGCACCAGGTTGTCGCGGTGCACCAGCTCCGGCTCGGCGCTGTAGCCCAGCAGGCTTTCGATGGCATCGGACGGCTGGCCAATGATCTTCTGCGCTTCCAGGGCGCTGTAGTTGGCCAACCCGCGCGCCACTTCCAGACCGTCCGGGCCGACGCACACCACCATCTCGCCACGGCGGAAACTGCCCTGCACCGTCTTCACGCCAACCGGCAGCAAGCTCTTGTTGGCCTGGCGCAGCGCCTGCACGGCACCGGCGTCCAGCACCAGGGTGCCACGGGTTTGCAGGTGGCCGGCCAGCCACTGCTTGCGTGCAGCGAGCATGCCGCGCTCGGGCGACAGCAGAGTCCCCAGGCGCTCGCCCGCCTTGAGGCGGTCCAGTACGCGCTCGATACGGCCACCAATGATGATGGTGTGGGCACCGGAACGGGCAGCCAAGCGTGCAGCGCGCAGCTTGGTCTGCATGCCGCCACGCCCCAGGGCACCACCGGTGCCACCGGCCACGGCGTCCAGCGACGGGTCGTCGGCGCGGGCTTCGTAAATCAGCTGGGCTTCGGGGTTGTTGCGTGGGTCGGCGTCGAACATGCCATCGCGGTCGGTGAGAATCACCAGCAGGTCGGCCTCGACAAGGTTGGCCACCAGTGCCGCCAAGGTGTCGTTGTCGCCGAAACGGATCTCGTCGGTGACCACGGTGTCGTTTTCGTTGATCACCGGCACCACGCCCAGGTCGACCAGCGTGCGCAGAGTGCTGCGGGCGTTCAGGTAACGCTTGCGGTCGGACAGGTCGTCATGGGTCAGCAGGATCTGCGCGGTGTGCTTGCCGTGCTCGCCGAAGCTCGACTCCCACGCCTGCACCAGGCGCATCTGGCCGAGCGCGGCAGCGGCCTGCAGCTCGTTCATCGCGCTCGGTCGCGAAGTCCAGCCCAGCTGGCTCATGCCGGCAGCCACGGCCCCGGAGGAGACCAGTACCAACTCCACGCCTGCCTCACGCAGCGCGACCATCTGCTCGACCCAAACGGCCATGGCACCGCGGTCGAGGCCCTTGCCATCGGCGGTCAGCAGAGCACTGCCAATCTTCACGACCCAGCGCTTGGCGCCCGTCACCTTGCTTCGCATCTTCTTCCAACCTATGTCGAATCTGTAGATACCGTGGATACAAAAACGCCGCTCCAGAGAGCGGCGTTTAGTGTACTGCAACCGATCAGTCGCGCACGTAAATGATTTCCGGGCCGTCTTCGTCGTCCTCGAAATCATCGTCCCACCCGTCATCGTCGCCGATGTCGTGCACGCTCTTGACGCCGGTACGGCGCAGGGTACGCGCGTCGTCCAGGGCCTGCAGCTGGGCACGGGCTTCGTCTTCGATGCGCTGGTCGAGATCGGCCAGCTCTTCGGCGTAGGCCGGGTCGTTGGCCAGGCGGTCGGCGCGGTCTTCGAGGTAGCGCATCAGGTCGTGGCTGAGCTTTTCGGTGCCCTGCTTGGAGATGGCCGAAATCACGTAGACCGGGCCTTCCCATTGCAGGCGCTCGACCACTTCCTGAACGCGCGCGTCGCGCTCGTCTTCCATGACCATGTCGGCCTTGTTCAGCACCAGCCAGCGCTCACGCTCTGCCAGCGACGGGCTGAAGCGGGTCAGCTCGTTGACGATCACTTCGGCGGCATCGGCCGGGCTGCTTTCGTCCAGCGGCGCCATGTCGACCAGGTGCAGCAGCACGCGGGTACGCGCCAGGTGCTTGAGGAAGCGGATACCCAGGCCGGCACCGTCGGAAGCACCTTCGATCAGGCCGGGGATGTCGGCGATGACGAAGCTCTTCCAGCGGTCGACGCTGACCACGCCCAGGTTCGGTACCAGGGTGGTGAACGGGTAGTCGGCCACTTTCGGCTTGGCGGCGGAAACCGAGCGAATGAAGGTGCTCTTACCGGCGTTCGGCAGGCCCAGCAGGCCCACGTCGGCCAGCACTTTCATTTCCATCTTCAGGTCGCGCTGGTCACCTGGTTTACCCGGGGTGGTCTGGCGCGGTGCACGGTTGGTGCTGGACTTGAAGCGGGTGTTGCCCAGGCCGTGCCAGCCGCCTTGGGCGACCATCAGTTTCTGACCCGGGGTCACCAGGTCACCGATCACTTCCTGGGTGGAAGCGTCGATCACGGTGGTGCCGACCGGCACACGCAGGAACAGGTCGTCGCCTTTCTTGCCGGTGCAGTCGGTGCTGCCGCCGTTGGCGCCGCGCTGGGCCTCGTGGTGACGGGTGTAGCGATAGTCGACCAGGGTGTTGAGGTTTTCGTCAGCGACCATGTACACCGAGCCGCCGTCGCCACCGTCACCGCCGTTGGGGCCACCGTTCTCGATGAATTTTTCGCGACGGAAGCTCATGCAACCGTTGCCGCCGTCACCGGCCTTGACCCGAATGGATACTTCGTCAACAAACTTCATTAAAACCGCCTCTCGTCGGCAGACGAGCTGAATGACTCAAAAACATGAGGCTCTTGCAAAAATGAGCGCGGCGGCCCCGTACGACCGTAGAAACCAACGCCGGCAACCCAGACAAACAGCTTTGCAAGAGGCTCACCACAAACGAAAAAGCCCCGTCGCATGACGGGGCTTCTGGAGCGACGTCGCGATTAAGCGGCGACGATGCTCACGTAACGGCGCATGAACTCGCCTTTTTTCTCGAACTTGATCACGCCTTCGATCTTGGCGAACAAGGTGTGGTCCTTGCCCATGCCAACGCCGTAGCCAGCGTGGAATTCGGTGCCGCGCTGACGGACGATGATGTTGCCTGGCTTGATAACCTGGCCGCCATACATCTTCACGCCAAGGCGTTTAGATTCTGAGTCGCGACCGTTACGAGTACTACCACCAGCCTTCTTGTGAGCCATGGTTCAATTCTCCAAATAAATTCAGGGGATCTAGGGGATTAAGCCTGGATGCCGGTGATTTTGATCTCGGTGAACCACTGGCGGTGGCCCATACGCTTCATGTGGTGCTTACGACGACGGAACTTGATGATGCGAACCTTGTCGTGGCGGCCTTGCGAAACAACTTCGGCCACTACTTTAGCGCCAGCAACAACTGGAGCACCGATGGTGACTTCTTCACCGTTGGCGACCAGCAGAACGCGATCGAAGGTCACGGATTCGCCAGTGGCGACTTCCAGTTTTTCGATCTTGAGGAATTCACCTTCAGCGACTTTGTACTGCTTGCCGCCGGTAACGATTACTGCGTAAGACATGGTATTTCTCCGATAATCCTGCTCACCCAGCGCTTTATATGATGAGTATTGGCTGGCATGGCTGCATGGGGCTGGAACGGCCCTGTGCAATTGCGTAAGGCAGGTGCTGCCCAGGAAGTTAGGGTGCGCGATTGTACGCAACCCGGGTTTTGCTTGCAAGTGCCGCCCCCGGCCAGCAGGCACCGCGCCTTGACACACCGGGACCTGCGACCTAGCATGCCGCGCAACCTCACTGGAGCAGCCGATGCAACCCCAAACCTTCTACCGTGCGGTGGCTGATGATTTCAGCGCCGTCGACGAGATCATCAAGAAGCAGCTGACCTCGCGCGTGCCGCTGGTATCGAAGATCGGCGACTATATCACGTCCGCCGGTGGCAAGCGCCTGCGCCCCCTGCTGGTGCTGCTGTGCGGCAAAGCCCTGGGCCGCGAAGGCGACGACCTGCGCCTGCTGGCCGCCACCATCGAATTCCTGCACACCGCCACCCTGCTGCACGACGACGTGGTCGACATGTCCGGCATGCGCCGCGGCCGCTCCACCGCCAATGCCCTGTGGGGTAACGCGCCAAGCGTGCTGGTGGGCGACTTCCTTTATTCGCGCTCGTTCGAAATGATGGTCGAGCTGGGCTCGATGCCGGTCATGCAGATCCTGTCCAAGGCCACCCGTGTGATTGCCGAGGGTGAAGTACTGCAACTGTCGCGAGTACGCGATGCCAGCACCACCGAAGAAGTCTACATGGAAGTCATCCGTGGCAAGACCGCGATGCTCTTCGAAGCCTCGACCCACAGCGCTGCCGCGCTGGCCGAAGCGACAGACGAACAGCGCGAAGCCCTGCGCACCTTCGGTGACCACCTGGGTGTGGCCTTCCAGCTGGTCGATGACCTGCTGGACTATAAAGGTGACTCGCAAACCCTGGGCAAGAACGTGGGTGACGACCTGGCTGAAGGCAAGCCTACCCTGCCGCTGATCTACACCATGCGTGAAGGCACTGCCGAACAGGCTGCTCTGGTGCGCCAGGCGATCCAGAAAGGTGGCCTGGAGGACCTTGAGCAGATTCGCGTGGCCGTCGAGGAATCGGGTGCACTGAAGTACACCGCAGAGCTGGCCCGTGATTACGTGAAGCGTGCCATCGCGTGCCTGGAAGTGCTGCCGGCCAGTGAATACCGGGATGCGCTGGTTGAGCTGAGCGAGTTTGCTGTAGCGCGTACTCACTGACAGACCGAGTCGCCTTCATTCGCGGGTTTACCCGCGAATGCTTTTGTCCGGACATAATCCCTTCTGGAAAAATACCTTTTACAATGCAGGCCTTTAACCGCCCGTCTGTTTGTTTGAGGAACCGAAGTGAGCACTCTGCCACCCTGCCCTAAATGCAACTCCGAATACACCTATGAGGATGGCACTCAGCTGATCTGCCCTGAATGCGCCCACGAATGGTCGGCCAGCGGCGATGCCGAGGCGGCCAGCGACGAGGTGGTGAAAAAGGATTCGGTCGGCAACATCCTGCAGGACGGCGACACCGTCACCGTGATCAAGGACCTCAAGGTCAAGGGCTCGTCCCTGGTGGTCAAGGTCGGCACCAAGGTCAAGAACATCCGCCTGTGCGACGGCGACCACGACATCGACTGCAAAATCGACGGCATCGGCGCCATGAAGCTGAAGTCCGAGTTCGTCCGCAAAGTCTGATCACACAAAAATCTGCCAATTGGCGCTTGCTATTTAGATAATAAGAATTATTCTCATTGGGACTGCTACCCAAGGAGAATAGCCATGACTTATCTGATCGACGCCTGGCTTGACCGCCCTCACCCCTACCTGCGCATTCTTCATCGGGAAACCGGCGAAGTGTGCGCGGTGCTTGAAGAAGAAGCACTCGATGAACTGCGTGACCAGGGCGACCTGGACATGAGCGGGTTGAATTCGAGTGAACCGGGGGTGCTCAAGGAGCTGGTGCGGAATCTGTTTCTGTTCTGCTATGCGCGGGCGTTGCGCCCGGCGGGAACAGACTGGAATTGAGGCTGCCAGGGCCGGCCTCTTCGCGGGCAAGCCCGCTCCCACAGATACCGCATAAGATTTAAATCCTGCGCTATACCTGTGGGAGAGGGCTTGCCCGCGAATGGGCCGCAACGCGGCCCCAGCGGTATTACAGAACGTCGAGCAGCTCGACGTCGAACACCAGCACGCTGTGCGGCGGGATGCTGCCAACGCCTTGGGCGCCGTAAGCCAGCTCGCTTGGCACGTACAGGCGCCATTTGCTGCCAGCATTCATCAGCTGCAGGGCTTCGGTCCAGCCCGCGATCACGCCACCTACCGGGAATTCAGCCGGCTGACCACGGTCGTAGGAGCTGTCGAACACAGTGCCGTCGATCAGGGTGCCGTGGTAGTGCGTGCGCACGTTGTCTTCGCGGGTCGGCTTGGCGCCTTCACCGGCGGTCAGCACTTCGAACTGCAGGCCCGACGCCAGGGTCGTGATGCCTTCGCGCTTGGCGTTCTCGACCAGGAATTCTTTGCCAGCAGCAGCAGCGGCTTCGGCCTTGGCTGCGGCTTCGGCTTGCATCACGTCACGGATGACCTTGAAGCTGGCCGACAGGTCGGCTTCGCTGACGCGGCTGTCGGCGCCGTTGAAGGCATCTGTCAGGCCGGCCAGAATGGCCTCCAGGCTGACGCCTGGTGGCGGGTTGTCGCGCAGCTGGCCGCCCAGCTGACGGCCGATGCCGTAGCTGACGCGGGTTTCGTCGGTGGACAGGTTGAGTTCGGACATTGTCGTGCTCCACTGCAGGGCGCAGTGCAGCCGCGCCCTTGATGAAAAGGGCGAGCAGCCTAGCACACTGGGGCGCGGCGAGCAGCTACCAGGCCGAACGCTGGGAAATCGGCACCTTCAGGTCTTCTTCCGGGTGCGTGCCCATGCCGCACATTTCATCCTGCACCGACCAGTGCACCAGGTTCATCGAAACCATGGGGATGGTTTGCAGCAACTTGCGCGCATCCTCCACCGAGTGCACACGCAAGCGCTCACCACGGGGGTCGGACAAGGGGTGGGCACGGCCTTTGACCCGGGCCTCAAGCAGGTAATCACCGCCTTCGATGGCGATCAGGTTCAGTTCATCGACATGGCCAGCCCTGGCCTCGGTATTGAGCTGATGCAGGTTCATGAGAGCACCTCGCGACGGGAACCACGCATGAGAGCTCATTTTTTGTACAGGCTGGCTGAAAGCACAAGCCAGAAACAACACCGCCCGTCCGTTTTACAACGGACGGGCGGTGTAAGCAGCAGCCGGACTCAGTGCTTGGTCAGCTTGTCCAGGTAGCCCATGCAGAATGCCGACACCACGAAGGTCATGTGGATAATCACGTACCACATCAGGTAATCGGTGGAGATGTTCTGCGCATCCATGAACACCCGCAGCAAGTGAATGGACGAAATCGCCACGATCGACGCAGCAACCTTCATCTTCAGCGACGAAGAGTCCATCTTGCCCAGCCAGTTGAGCTTTTCTTTGCTCTCGTCGATATCCAGTTGCGAGACGAAGTTCTCGTAGCCGGAAATCATCACCATCACCAGCAAGCCGCCCACCAGCGACATGTCGATCAGCGACAGGATCACCAGAATCAGGTCGGCCTCGCTCAGGGCAAAGACGTTAGGCAGGACGTGGACCACTTCCTGGAAGAATTTCAGCGCCAGGGCCAGCAGGCCGAGGGACAGGCCGAAGTAGATGGGTGCGAGCAGCCAGCGCGAGGCATACATCGCATTTTCGAGAATACGTTCCATGGAAAGTTTGGGACTCGTCAGGTGACTGGAAAAACGACGGCGAGTATAGCCAGCCACCTGTTACAGCAAAAGCCCAAGGCAATCCGTCAGGTTTCAGGATGAAACTGGTAATCCCCCAGGTTCCGACACCGCTCGCCATTGATCCTGCGCAACTGCGCCTGCAGGTGCAGGCACCAGATCTGCGGGTCCTCGGCCACCTGGTACCCGTGCAAGGTCAGGCTGTCGACAATGGCATTGAGCACCGATTCGGCCACAAGCGGCCCATGGAAAGGCCCTTGAGCCTTGATCGCAGAGGGTTGTTCACCGGCCATTCCGGCGGCAAACAGCAGCGTCCACATGCCGTTGTCCCCAGCCAGTGGGCGGATGCTGCATTCGATGCGGGTCACCAGGCCCAGGCACTGGCGTGTGAGGCTGAGGTTGCGCATGGCCGCGTCCCCTCCAAAGAGCCTTGTTCAGCCTGTACCTCAGGCTGTTTCCATCCTGAACGCTGTACCGTCCTTAAGTTCCAGCATAGAAGAACCGTACAGAAAGATGGAAAACCGGCGCTGAACGGTAGCACATCGCCTCCAGCGCCGGATTATTGACTCAGGCCGGCTTGGCCTGGGCAATCACCTCTTCGAGGCGTTCCTTTTCTGCCTTCTCGATTTCTTCCTCGCTGATCATTTCGGCGATTTCGCGCAGGCGCTCCACCACACGGGCATTGACGCTGCCCTCGGTGAACTGGCCGTTGTCATCGAGCACCCCGGCCTCCTCGCCCACCAGCAGGCTCAGCGCCTCATCGGCCTGGCTGACCGCGTAGACGTGGAACATGCCGTTCTCCACCGCCTGAAGCACGCGCTCGTCGAGCATCAGGGTGGCAACGTTGGCACGCGGAATGATCACACCCTGCTCACCGGTCAGGCCACGCGCCTCGCAAAGGCGGAAGAAGCCCTCGATCTTCTCGTTCACCCCTCCCACTGCCTGCACTTCACCAAACTGGTTGATCGAGCCGGTGATGGCAAAGCACTGCTTGAGCGGCGTGCGCGACAAGGCCGAAATCAGCGTACAGGCTTCGCCCAGCGAGGCGCTGTCGCCGTCCACATAGCCGTAAGACTGCTCCAGCGCGATGCTCGCCGAAATCGCCAGCGGGAACTCCTGGGCATAGCGGCTACCCAGGTAACCGGTCAGGATCATCACCCCCTTGGAGTGAATCGGCTGGCCCAGGTTGACCTCGCGCTCGATGTCGACGATGCCGCTGCCGCCCGGGTACACGGTGGCCGAGATGCGCGCCGGCATACCGAACGCCGAGTCGCCCACTTCCAGCACGGTCAGGCCGTTGCACTTGCCAATGGCCGCGCCTTCGGTGTCGATCAGGATGATGCCGGCAAGCATGTCGTCCAGCACCCGCTGCGACACACGCCCGGTGCGGGTGGCCTTGGCCTTGAGCGCACGTTCGATGTGCCCGGCGTCGGTCATTTCGTCACTGGCCAACTGGCGGATGAAGTCGGCTTCGCTGACCAGCTGGAACAGGTCACCGATGCGCGCCGACAGGCGCGACTGGTTCTCTGCCAGGCGGGCGCTGTAGGTCGCCAGGCGCGCCACGGCGTCACTGGTCAACGGCGCCATGCCCTCTTCGTTGGTGCGGGTGCGCAACAGCTGGGCGAATTGCTCCAGGTTCTCGTCGACCATGGGCATGTCTTCGTCGAAGTCCACCAACACCCGGAACATCTCCTGGAAGTCCGAGTCGTGGTCCTGCAAGGCGTAGTACAGCTGGCGCGAGCCGATGATCACCAGCTTGACGTTGAGCGGAATCATCTGCGGCTGCAGGCTGACGGTGGCGACACGGCCCAGTTCACCGATCGGTGACTCCATCTTCAGCTTGCGCGACTGCAAGGAACGCTTGAGCGCATCCCACACGAACGGCTCGCCCAGCATCTTCTCGGCTTCAAGAATCAGGAAACCGCCGTTGGCACGGTGCAACGCGCCCGGGCGCAGCTGTCGGTACGAGGTGTACAGCGCGCCTTGGTCGGTGCTGTATTCGATACGGCCAAACAGGTTGTCGTAAGTCGGGTGCGGCTCGAATACGACCGGCGCACCACCGGCGGCATGGTGGCCGACCACCAAGTTGGGTGCGTACTGCTCTTCGAGCAGCTTGCGCGCGGCAGCGTCGGTCTTGCTGTCGTCGACCAATTGCTCGACCACGGTGCGCAGCAGGTTCAGTTGCACCGACTGCAGGTAGGCGCACACTGCGGCGTTCTCGGCATACTTTTCCGACAACGGCGCCAGCAACGGTTGCAAGGCCAGGGTAATGGTTTCTTCATTCAGCTGGCGCAGCTGGTTGTTCGACTCACGCTTCCATTGCGGCAGGCTGGCCAGCTCTTCGTTCAACTGCTCTTCGAGCTGGGCAATGTCCTCGTGGAACTGTTCACGCACGTCTTCCGGCAACTGGGCGAACTCGGCTTCATCCAGCGCCTTGCCGTCTGCCATCGGGGTGAAGGCAACGTTGCTGGCATCGCGGTACAAGGCCACGTCCTTTTCCAGCGAGGCGCGCTCGATCACATCCAGGGCGCGGTCATAACGCTGGTTGAAGGCACGGTCGATGGCGCCCTTCTTCTGCTGGTACGACGGGTGTTCGAACACGGCCGGGAAGGTGGCCAGCAGGTTGTCGATCAGCCCGCCCATGTCGGCGATGAACGCCCCGGCGCTGCCGGAAGGCAATTCCAGCGCACGCGGTTCACGGGTGTCGTCGAAGTGGTTGACGTAGACCCAGTCAGCCGGGGTCTGCTGGCGCTTGCCCTCGGCCTTGAGGTAGCGCTTGACGAACGAGAAGCGGCCGGTACCCGGCTCGCCCATCACGTACACGTTGTAACCGGGGCGTGGCATGGCCACACCAAACTGCAGGGCCTCGACAGCACGCTCCTGGCCCAGGACTCCGCGAAACGGCTCCAGATCGTCGGTATTGGTAAAGGCAAACTGCTCGGGTGAGAAACGCCGGGTCAGGGCTTCAGGCGCGAGACGCAGGCGCGCAGCGACAGGATCGGGCATTGGGTTTCCTTACTTCGGCGGGGCAGATAGGCAGCATTCTGGCGCTGCCCGCGCGCGCCTTGCAAGGCTCTGCGGGACTTTATGTCGCAGCCCATGCAGGTCATGTAGCAGCAAATTTTTCGCAATCAACAACGCAACCTTTAGATCGTGCCTAAACTCCAAGCTGCGCGGGTGGGTGAAATGCTTTCCCGACCTGGCAACCGAATTGCCAGAAACCCTGACCCTTGGTTAAGACAAAGAGAACAAATGCTATGAAACGGATTCTTCTGGGTACTCTGTTCACCGTGGTCTCGCTGAACGCCATGGCTGAAGCGCCAGGCGGCCCGAACTGCGGCTGGGGCAACATGCTGTTCGAAGGCCAGCGCGGCACGCCGGCACACTTCCTGGCCTCCACCACCAACGGCACCTCCGGTAACGCCACCTTCGGCATGACCTCCGGCACCAACGGCTGCTCCACCAAAGCCTCGCTGACATACGGCGGCAAGTCGTGGTTCGCCATGAACGGCATGATGAACGAGCTGTCCGAAGACATGGCCATGGGCCAGGGTGAAGCGCTGACCACCTATGCCGTGGTCCTCGGTGTGGCCCCGGAAGACCGCAGCTACTTCCAGTCGGTCGCCCACCAGCACTTCAACCAGATTTTCACCAGCGCCGATGTCACTGCTGAAACTGTTCACAGCAACACCCTGGCCGTTCTGAAGAACGACCCACGCCTGGCCAAATACGCTACCGAGGCCTAAGCCCTGCTGCTCCCGCCCCACCCGGGGCGGGTTTCGCCTTTTTCGGCATCGTCAAGAAGTAGTTGCCCGATATGCTCAAACGCCTCGCTGCCCTGGCGCTGTGTGCCTGCGCCCCTGTTCATGCCGCGCCCGTGCTGGATCAAAGCCGTCTCCAGCAACTGGCCAACACCCCTTACTGGATTGCCCTGGGCCATTACGAAACCGCCAAGCTCGGTGGCTGGCGCAGCTATGTGGACGACGATGCGTTCTTCCTTGCCAAGGACGGCGCACACCACCCTGACCAGGAGCTGCAGGCCACGGTCGACGCGCTGTATGCCCCGGCCAGCCTCGGCGACAAGCACGCCCAGTGTGTATTCCCTGCACGCACCCGCTGGCTCCGCGAACAGCTGGGTCTGCAAGGCCTGCCGCAACCGGATTGCCAGGAATTCATGACCTGGTACCAGTCGGTCGACCCGCACAGCGCCGCGTTGATTTTCCCGGCGGCCTACCTGAACAGCCCATCGTCCATGTTCGGCCATACCCTGCTGCGCATCGACCAGTCCAACACCCGCAACGACGACACCACGCTGCTGAGCTACGCGATCAACTTCGGTGCCTACATCGAAGGCAGCGACAACAGCATCCTGTACGCCTGGAAAGGCCTGATGGGCGGCTACCCGGGGCTGTTCGCACTGATGCCCTACCAGGAGAAGCTGTCCGAATACCGCAGCCTGGAAAACCGCGACCTGTGGGAGTACCAGCTGGACCTCACCCCCGAAGAAACCGGGCGTATGGTCGAACATGTGTGGGAGCTGAAGCAAATCCAGTTCGACTACTTCTTCTTCGACGAAAACTGCTCGTACCGCCTGCTGGAGCTGCTGCAAGTGGCCCGGCCGAGCCTGGACCTGACTTCGCAGTTCCCGTTGACCGCCATCCCGACCGATACCGTGAAGGCCGTGAAGCAGTCCGGCCTGGTCGCCAGCGAGACATACCGCCCTTCTCGCGAACGTGAATTGCTGGCCCGCGCCGAGCCACTGGACCACGGCGAAAAGCAGCAGGTGCTGGCCGTGAGTGCCGACACCGCACAATTGCAGAGCCCCGAATTCAAGGCCCTGCCCCGCGAACGGCAAGCGCTCGTGCAAGATGCCGCGTACCGCCTGGAGCGCTACCGGGCCAATGGCCAGGAACGCGACCCCGGGCAGGCGAAGCGCAGCTTCGAGCTGCTGCGGGCGATCAACGGCAACCCGCCGCCACCCTTGCAAATCGAACGCCCCGGCCTGCCCGAGGATGGCCACGATTCACGCACCTGGCAGCTGGGTGTGGGCACCCGTGAAGACCGCGCCTACGCCGAGTACGGCCTGCGCATGGCCTATCACGACCTCAACGACAATGCCTACGGCTTCCCGCTGGGTGCCCAAATCGAGATCCTGCAGTTGAAAGTGCGCCAGTACGAGGGCAACGACTGGCAAGTGCAGCGCCTGGACCTGGCCACCATCCGCTCGCTGACACCGCGTAACGAACTGCTCAAACCCTGGTCGTGGCAGGTGGCTGGCGGCCTTGAGCGCGTGCCGGGAAAACATGATGACGAAGTGCTGGTCAGCCATGTGAATGGTGGCGCCGGGGGGACCTGGCAGTTGGCCGACGGTTTGCTGGGCTTTGCTCTGGGCACCGTGCGGGTCGAACATCACAATGATTTCGCCGAATTCATCGCTCCAGCGGCAGGCTTCAATGGCGGCCTGCTGTGGCGAAACGGCTTGGGCAATCTGACGCTGGAGGCCAAAGGCGACTATTTCACCAATGGCGAAGTCCGCCGCAGTGTGAGCCTGAACCAGCAGTGGGAGATCAGCCAGAACCTGGGCGTGCGGTTAAGTGCATCGCGCGAGTTCAGCCACCTGGCGACGGCGCAGAATGAGGTGATGCTGGAGCTGAAGTGGTATCACTACTAGTGACCCAATCGACTCTTTGACACCGTTTTGACAGCTCCCCGACAAATCGCCACCTAGACTTTCCATTATCAATTGGAGGGCTGGGTGGTTATGTCGCGGTATTGGTTCGGCGTGTGCATGGCGTTGTTGCTCTCAGGTTGCGAAACCACCCACGAGCAGATGGTCAACCGTGGTTATCCGCCTGCCTATGCCGATGGTTTCCAGGACGGCTGCAGCAGCGGCCGCCAGGCCGCCGGGCTGATGGTGGGCAACTTCCGCAAGGACGTGCCGCGCTATCTGCACGAGCGTCAGTATGAAACCGGCTGGGACGACGGCTTTCGCCAGTGCCACGCCATGCAAAACAGCGAAGAACAGCGCGAGTACCATGAGCGCTTCTGGGACGAGCGCGAGCGGGAGTGGCAACAGGAAAAAGATCGCGGTGCCGCAAAAGCCTATCGCCACAACTAAGTCAGTCGCAAACGGACATCCCTTGAAACCGTCGGCCTGCCATGCTGGTCTTCAGCACAAGGAGGCCCAGCATGAGCCGAGCATTCGTCAACGAAGACCAAGCCGCCGCCCAGGCCGACCAGCCGGTAGAACGGCGCGTCAGCGAACAACCCAACTACGTCACTGCCAACGGCCTGCGCCAGTTGCAGGCACGCGTGGCCGAACTGAATGCCCTGCGCAGCGAACTGCAGGCGCAGGGTGAGCGTGCCGACAAACAGCGGCTGGCCGAGACCGAGCGGGATCTGCGTTACTTCAGTGCGCGGGTGCAGAGTGCCCAGGTGGTGCCGGCAGCGACTTCACGCAGCAAGGTGCAGATTGGTAGCCGGGTGCGGTTTGTGGATGCGCAGGATCAGGAACAGGTGGTGCAGCTGGTGGGCGAGGATGAAGCGGATGCGGGACGTCGGCTCATCAACTGGGGCTCGCCGCTGGGGCGGGCATTGCTGGGCGCAGGGCCTGGAGATGAGGTGGTTTGGCGGCGGCCGGTGGGGGATCAGGTGATCGAGATACTTGAAATTGAGGGTGAGAACTAAGGTCCATGGGGGCTGCTTCGCAGCCCCGGCTGACTAGAATCAGACCACGCCCTGCGCCAGCATCGCATCAGCCACTTTCACGAAGCCTGCGATATTCGCACCTTTGACGTAGTTGATACGGCCATCCGCCTCTTCACCGTAGTGCACGCACGCATGGTGAATCGACTGCATGATGTTGTGCAGCTTGCTGTCCACTTCACCGGCAGTCCACAGCAGGCGCATGGCGTTCTGCGACATTTCCAGGCCCGACACGGCCACGCCGCCGGCGTTGGAGGCCTTGCCCGGGGCGTACAGAATGCCAGCGTCCAGGAAGATATCCACAGCCTCGAGGGTGGTCGGCATGTTGGCACCTTCGGCCACGCAGATGCAGCCGTTGCGCAGCAGGGTGCGGGCGTCTTCGGCGCCCAGTTCGTTCTGCGTGGCGCACGGCAGGGCGATGTCGCACGGCAGGCTCCACGGGGTCTGGCCCTTGCGGAACTCCAGGCCGAACTGCCCGGCCAGCTCGCTGATGCGGCCGCGCTTGACGTTCTTCAGTTCCATCACCGCATCCCACTGGGCGTCGGTCAGGCCGGCTTCGGCATACAAGGTGCCTTCGGAGTCGGACAGCGAGATCACCTTGCCGCCCAGGTCCATGACTTTGCGCGCCGCATACTGGGCCACGTTGCCCGAGCCGGAAATCGCCACACGGCAGCCATCGATACGCTTGTCCTGGCGCTTGAGCATTTCTTCAGCGAAGTACACGCAGCCATAGCCGGTGGCTTCAGGGCGGATCAGGCTGCCGCCGTAGGTCATGCCCTTGCCGGTCAGCACCGAGGTGAACTGGTTGGCCAGGCGCTTGTACTGGCCAAACATGAAGCCGATTTCGCGGGCACCCACGCCAATGTCACCAGCAGGTACGTCGCAATCAGCACCGATGTGGCGGTACAGCTCGCTCATGAACGCCTGGCAGAAGCGCATCACTTCGGCGTCACTCTTGCCTTTCGGGTCGAAGTCCGACCCACCTTTGCCGCCACCCATGGGCAGCGAGGTCAACGAGTTCTTGAACACCTGCTCGAAGGCCAGGAACTTCAGCACGCTGAGGTTCACCGACGGGTGGAAGCGCAGGCCGCCCTTGTACGGGCCGATGGCGCTGCTCATCTGGATGCGGTAGCCGCGGTTGACCTGCACCTTGCCCTGATCATCGACCCAGGAGACGCGGAACAGCACCGCACGCTCCGGCTCGACCATACGCTCAAGGATGCCGGATTGCAGGTAATGCGGATTGGCTTCAAGGAATGGCCACAGGGTGCGCAGCACCTCTTCCACCGCCTGGTGGAACTCGGGCTGGCCTGGGTCACGCTGTTGCAGGCGTGCAAGGAAATTGTCGACAGATTCGATCATGGTAGACATCTCACCGAAGGTTTTGGACTTATTGGTTTTTTCAGGAATGTACCAAGAAGCAATCGCACTGGAATAGGGCGCAATGTCGTTTTTTTGAAATTATTTGGTGCGTTTTATGTAAGTGTATACAAATTAACTGGCGAAACAGCCGTTTTCAGATTTCACCAAGGCACAAAAATGGGGCTCCGCAGAGCCCCATTCTTGTGCAACTCAAACCGGCTTACTGGGCCAGTTTTTTGTGCCGTACACGGTGCGGCTGAGCAGCAGCATCGCCCAGGCGCTTTTTGCGATCGGCTTCGTACTCGGTGTAGTTACCTTCGAAGAACACCACGTTCGAGTCGTCTTCGTACGCCAGGATGTGGGTAGCCACACGGTCCAGGAACCAACGGTCGTGGGAAATCACGATCGCGGCGCCCGGGAAGTCCAGCAGGGCTTCTTCCAGCGAACGCAGGGTTTCAACGTCCAGGTCGTTGGACGGTTCGTCGAGCAGCAGGACGTTGCCGCCCTCCTTCAGGGTCAGGGCCAGGTGCAGGCGGCCACGCTCACCACCGGACAGGTCCTTGACGAACTTCTGCTGGTCGCCACCCTTGAAGTTGAAGCGGCCAACGTAGGTACGCGACGGGATCTCGTAGTTACCGATGCGGATCATGTCGGAACCGTCGGAAATCTGCTGGAACACGGTCTTGGCACCGTCCAGGTCTTCACGGCTCTGGTCCACACAGGCCAGTTGCACGGTTTCACCGATCTCGATGCTGCCCGAGTCCGGCTGTTCCTTGCCCATCAGCATGCGGAACAGGGTCGACTTACCGGCACCGTTACCACCGATAACGCCGACGATGGCGCCTTTAGGCATGGCGAACGACAGGTTGTCGATCAGCACGCGGTCGCCGTAGCCTTTGGTGACGTTCTTGAACTCGATGACCTTGTCGCCCAGGCGCGGGCCAGCCGGGATGTAGATCTCGTTGGTTTCGCTGCGCTTCTGGAATTCCTGCGACTGCATTTCTTCAAAGCGCTGCAGACGGGCCTTGGATTTGGACTGGCGAGCCTTGGCGCCTTTACGCACCCACTCTAGTTCCTCTTTCATGGCCTTTTCGTGGGCGCTCTGCTGCTTGGATTCCTGCGCCAGACGTTCCGACTTGGCTTCCAGCCAGCCCGAGTAGTTGCCTTCATACGGGATGCCGGCGCCGCGGTCCAGTTCCAGGATCCAGCCGGCGACATTGTCGAGGAAGTAACGGTCGTGGGTAATCGCAACCACGGTGCCCGGGAAATCGTGCAGGAAGCGCTCCAGCCAGGCGACCGAATCGGCATCCAGGTGGTTGGTGGGTTCGTCGAGCAGCAGCATGTCGGGGGCCGACAGCAGCAGGCGGCACAGGGCCACACGGCGCTTCTCACCGCCGGACAGGTGCTCGATGCGGGCATCCCAGGCTGGCAGGCGCAGAGCATCGGCGGCGACGTCCAGCTGGCGCTCCAGGTTGTGGCCATCGGCGGCTTGCAGAATGGCTTCCAGCTTGGCCTGTTCGGCAGCGAGCTTGTCGAAGTCGGCATCCGGTTCGGCGTAGGCGGCGTAAACCTCGTCCAGGCGCGCCTGGGCGTCCTTGATCACGCTGACGGCTTCCTCGACCACTTCGCGAACGGACTTGTTAGGGTCCAGCTGCGGTTCCTGCGGCAGGTAGCCTACGTTGATGTCGGGCATCGGACGGGCTTCGCCGTCGAATTCCTTGTCGACGCCCGCCATGATCCGCAGCAGGGTCGACTTACCGGCGCCGTTCAGGCCGAGCACGCCGATCTTGGCGCCCGGGAAGAACGACAGGGAAATGTTCTTGAGAATTTCCCGCTTCGGCGGCACGACCTTGCTCAGCCGATGCATGGTGTAGACGTATTGAGCCAAAACCAAGCCCTCTAATCAGATAGGTAAAGACATCGACGATCGCCCCGGCGCGCTGGCCAGGGAGATGTGTGTTTGGGTGTCGTTGAACAAAGTCGACCATTCTACGCCAACGCACGGCGTTGCATAGGAGGGAGCGATGGTGGGCTGGGATCAGGATGATCCCGGGGAGAAATTCATTGCCTTCACCGGCCTCTTCGCGGGCAAGCTCGCTCCCACAGGTTCTCTACAGAGCCGAAGCAATCAGTGATTCCTGCGGGCTTGCCCGCGAAGAGGCCGGCACAGCAGCCGAAAATGGCTCAGACGTGACGCTGCCTGGCCTTGCCACGCGGCAACCGGCAACGGTCACCCTGCTCGGCCAGACGCGCAGCCCAGGCAGACTTCACGCTGAAGCCACCGCTGCGGGCAGGCTGCTGCGCGGCAACCTTGGTGGGTTTGGCGGCCGCAGGTGCCGTGCTGACCACCTTGGCTGCAGGCTTGTTGGCCGCAGCCACCGCAACTGCCGGCTCTGCTGCCGCGGTCTTGCGCAGTTCAGCGAGCGACGGGGCCTTGCTTTTGGCGGCGTTGGCCGCCTCGGGTTTGCTCAGCGAACGCTGGCAAGACTTGCAGGATACGTCCTCGGTCACGGCAGTGCTGACAAGGGTCTGACTGCTGCGCCCGCAGGCGGAATCGAGGCCATTGGAGGAAAAGTGAGTAACCAAAACCGAACATCTCCGATGCGTTGTCATGTGAAGCGGGCGCTATTCTCGCACAGGTTGCAGGGGCTTGCCGAACCACCGGGCAGGCACCATCGGTCAACATGGCTGGCACTTTGCCATAATCCTAGGCATGCTAGCCGGTTTCGGGTGTCCGGCCTTATAGTGCGCCACCGCGGTACGGCAGCCAGGCACCGGCACACACCGTGCATGATCCTTCCCTGCCATCGCCAGCCCAATCGCAGGATCAACGCTTGACCAACCTTACTCATCCGTCGTCATTGCGTTCCGCGCCACCCGCGCCCGCCGCTACCCTGCGCGGGTCGATCAAGGGTGCGCTGGCGCTGCTGGCCCTGATCCTGCTGGGCCTGCTGCTGTGGCAGCTGTTCGCCCAGTTCAACCACACCCAGTCCGACCTGCGCAAACAAAGCCTGGACGCCACCGCAGAGCTGGCCGACCACCTGAGCCTGAACATGGCGTTCAAGGCACAACAAGCCGTGAACGTGGTGCAGCCCTACGTCAATGCGCCGACGCCGGCCGCCCTGCCCAGCCTGCTGGATACCCTGCGCGAACGCCTGCCCGCCCTGCAGAGCATGGCCTGGCTGGACAGCGCCGGGCAGCTGCGCAGCGACAGCCTGGCGGGCAGCCCGGACCGCCAGTTGCTTGACGAGCTGCTGACGCTAAACCTGGGGCGCCCGTACTTCTTTACCAATTCGGCCGACAATCGAACCTTGTACCTGCTGCTGCGCCAGGCCGCCGAACAGGACCGCGGCTACTGGCTGCTGCGCCTGTCACCGGACTACTACCGCGAGCTCACCGTTCACCTCGATGGCGGTGGCCATCCGCTGTGGCTGCTGGAAAACAGCCGCAGCGGTGAAGTGCTGCAGCAGCACGCCCCAACCGACACCAGCCACGAGCCGTTGCAAAGCGTGATGCTGGCCTTCATCGACAACAGCACCTGGCAGCTGCGCGGCCTGTTCGACGCCAAGCTGACCCAGCAAAAATTGCTGCCCGCGCTGATCGGCAAATGCCTGTTGGTGCTGTTCTGTGCCCTGTTGCCGGTGTTGGCGCTGATCAACATGCGCCGCCGCCAGCGCGCGCTGCAGGAAGACCGCCGGCGCTACCAGGAAATCTTCGAAGGCACCGGCGTGGCCCTGTGCGTGCTCGACCTATCCAGCCTGCCCGGCCAGCTCGACCGCTACCACCTGCGCAACCACGCCGCACTCAGGCACAGCCTGGCGCTGGACCCGAACCTGCGCCGCTCGCTGCTGCTGGAGCTGAAGATTACCGAGGTCAACCAGGTGGCGCGCCAGCTGTTGAACATCGAATGCCACGAAGGGGCCTGGCAGCGGCTGATCGACGGCAGCGGCGATGGCCGCGACAGCGTCGGCATGCAACTGATCGACGCGCTGATCGAAAAACGCCAGGTGCTGGAACTTGAAGTGCGTCTGCCGGCTCCGCTGGGTGGCGAGTTGCACCTGTGGCTGATGGCGCGCCTGCCGCAGCAGCGCCGCGACTACCAGGCCGTGATCCTCAGCATCAGCGACATCACCAGCCGCAAACAGGTCGAGCTGTCGTTGCTGGAGCGCGAGAGTTTTTGGTCGGACGTGGTGCGCACCGTGCCCGATCAGCTGTACGTGCAGGACGTCATCAGCCAGCGGATGATCTTCAGCAACCGTCACCTGGGGCAGACCCTGGGTTACGACCGTACCGAACTTGCGCAGATGGGCGACCGCTTCTGGGAGCTGCTGCTGCACCCCGAAGATGCCGCGCACTACCAGGCATTGCGCCAGCAACAGCGTGACAACGGCCATGATCAACCGCTGCACTGCCAGTTGCGCTTCCGCCACCGTGATGGCGGCTGGCGCTGCTACGACATCCGCGAACAGGTACTGACCCGTGACGCCGATGGCCTGGTAACGCGCATCATCGGCGTGGGCAAGGACGTGACGGTGCAGATCGAGGCCAGCCAGTCACTGCGCGACAGCGAACAGCGCTACCGCATGCTCGCCGAAAGCATCAGCGACGTGATCTTCTCCACCGACAGCCTGCTGCAGCTCAACTATGTCAGCCCCTCCGTGCAGAGCGTGCTGGGCTACCAGGCTAACTGGATTTTTGCCAACGGCTGGCAATCGATCATCGCCAACCCGGCCCAGCTCACCGGCATCTACAGCCTGATGGAACGCGTCAGCAACGCCATGGGCGACCCGGCGCAACTGGCCCAGCTGCGCAGCCAGCTGCCAACCCAACTGTTCCTGTTCGACTGCCTGCGCGCCGATGGCCGCAAGATCCCGATCGAGCTGCGCCTGGTGCTGGTGTGGGACGATGACCAACGTTTTGAAGGCGTGCTTGGCGTGGGCCGCGACATCAGCCAGCAACGCCGCGCCGAAAAAGACCTGCGCATGGCCGCGACGGTATTCGAGCACTCCACGTCGGCGATCCTCATCACCGACCCGGCCGGCTATATCGTCCAGGCCAACGAAGCGTTCAGCCGTGTCAGCGGTTATGCCGTCAGTGAAGTGCTCGATCAGCTGCCGGGCATGCTTACCGTCGATGAACAGCAGGAAGGCCACCTGCGCTATGTGGTCAAGCAGCTGCACCAGCGGGGCAGTTGGGAAGGCGAGGTGTGGCTCAAGCGCCGCGACGGCGACCACTACCCGGCGTGGGTCGGCATTACTGCAGTACTCGATGACGAGGGCGACCTGGCCAGCTACGTGTGTTTCTTCACCGACATCAGCGAGCGCAAGGCCAGCGAACAGCGCATCCACCGCCTGGCCTACTACGACGCCCTCACCCACCTGCCCAACCGCACACTGTTCCAGGACCGCCTGTACAACGCGCTGCAGCAGGCCGAACGGCAGAAGGCCTGGGTGGTGCTGATGTTCCTCGACCTGGATCGTTTCAAGCCGATCAACGACTCCCTCGGCCATGCCGCCGGCGACCGCATGCTCAAGGACATGGCCCTGCGTCTGCTGGCCTGCGTGGATGACGACGACACCGTGGCGCGCATGGGCGGCGACGAGTTCACCCTGCTGCTGCAACCGCGCCCCACCCGCGAGATGGCCCTTAACCGCGCCATTCACGTGGCCGAGAACATCCTCGGCAGCCTGGTGCGCCCGTTCGTGCTGGAAAATCGCGAGTTCTTCGTCACCGCCAGTATCGGCATCGCCCTCAGCCCGCAGGATGGCGGCGAACTGAGCCAGTTGATGAAAAACGCCGATACCGCGATGTACCACGCCAAGGAACGCGGCAAGAACAACTTCCAGTTCTACCAGGCCGAAATGAACGCCAGCGCCCTGGAGCGCCTGGAGCTGGAAAGCGACCTGCGCCATGCCATGGAGCAGAACGAGTTCATCCTCTACTACCAGCCGCAGTTCAGCGGCGACGGCAAGCGCCTGACCGGTGCCGAAGCGCTGCTGCGCTGGCGCCATCCGACCCGTGGGCTGGTGCCTCCGGGCGACTTCATCCCGGTGATCGAGGAGCTGGGCCTGGTGGTGGACGTGGGCGACTGGGTGCTGCGCGAGGCCAGCCGGCAGCTCAAGGCCTGGCACAAGGCCAAGGTGCGAGTGCCCAAGGTGTCGGTGAACATTTCCGCGCGGCAGTTCTCCGACGGCCAGTTGGGCACGCGCATTGCCAACATCCTTGAAGAAAGCGGCCTGCCGCCTGCGTGTCTGGAGCTGGAACTGACCGAAAGTATCCTGATGCGCGAAGTGAACGAGGCGCTGCAGATTCTTGCCAGCCTGAAGAACCTCGGCCTGAGCATTGCGGTCGACGACTTCGGCACCGGCTACTCGTCGCTCAACTACCTCAAGCAGTTCCCAATCGACGTGTTGAAGATCGACCGCACCTTCGTCGACGGCCTGCCCGAAGGTGAGCAGGATGCGCAAATTGCCCGGGCGATCATCGCCATGGCCCACAGCCTCAACCTGGCGGTCATCGCCGAGGGTGTGGAAACCCACGAACAGCTGGAGTTCCTGCGCGAGCATGGTTGCGACGAGGTCCAGGGCTACCTGTTCGGGCGGCCAATGCCGGCGCATCAGTTCGAGGCGCAGTTCTCCAACGAGACCCTGTTCATGTTCCATTGAGGGGTGCACCGCCCCCTCAAAAGCGGACTTTCGGGTCAACTACCGCGCCCGCGCAGCCCAGACACGGCGCGGGATGCAACATGAAGCCCATTGGTCCGCGACTTGATGCCACTTCATATGCCAGCCGCGAATCAATCGGTTAGAATGCCCCCCCAAACTACCCCGATCCTTGAGGACCGCCATGTTCAGCCGTGATTTGACCATTGCCAAGTACGACGCCGAGCTCTTCGAAGCCATGCAGCAAGAAGCTCTGCGCCAGGAAGAGCATATCGAGCTGATCGCTTCGGAAAACTACACCAGCCCGGCCGTCATGGAAGCTCAGGGCTCGGTCCTGACCAACAAGTACGCCGAAGGCTACCCAGGCAAGCGTTACTACGGTGGTTGCGAGTACGTCGACGTCGTCGAGCAACTGGCCATCGACCGTGCCAAGGAGCTGTTCGGCGCCGACTACGCCAACGTCCAGCCGCACGCCGGCTCCCAGGCCAACGCTGCCGTCTACCTGGCCCTGCTGTCGGCCGGTGACACCATCCTGGGCATGAGCCTGGCCCACGGTGGCCACCTGACCCACGGTGCTTCGGTAAGCTCCTCGGGCAAGCTGTACAACGCCATCCAGTACGGCATCGACGGTAACGGCCTGATCGACTACGACGAAGTCGAGCGCCTGGCTGTCGAGCACAAGCCGAAGATGATCGTTGCCGGCTTCTCGGCCTACTCGCAGGTTCTGGACTTCGCCCGCTTCCGCGCCATCGCCGACAAGGTCGGTGCCTACCTGTTCGTCGACATGGCCCACGTTGCCGGCCTGGTTGCCGCTGGCGTGTACCCGAACCCTGTTCCGTTCGCCGACGTGGTCACCACCACCACGCACAAGACCCTGCGCGGCCCGCGCGGCGGCCTGATCCTGGCCCGCGCCAACGCCGACATCGAGAAGAAGCTGAACTCCGCTGTCTTCCCGGGCGCCCAAGGCGGCCCGCTGGAGCACGTCATCGCGGCCAAGGCCATCTGCTTCAAGGAAGCCCTGCAGCCTGAGTTCAAGGCTTACCAGCAGCAAGTGGTGAAAAACGCCCAGGCCATGGCCAGCGTGTTCATCGAGCGTGGTTTCGACGTGGTGTCCGGTGGCACCCAGAACCACCTGTTCCTGCTGTCGCTGATCAAGCAGGAAATCTCCGGTAAGGACGCTGACGCCGCCCTGGGCAAAGCCTTCATCACCGTCAACAAGAACTCGGTACCGAACGACCCACGTTCGCCATTCGTCACTTCGGGCCTGCGTTTCGGCACCCCAGCCGTTACCACCCGTGGTTTCAAGGAAGCCGAGTGCCGCGAGCTGGCCGGCTGGATCTGCGACATCCTGGCTGACCTGAACAACGAAGCGGTTATCGACGCTGTACGTGAGAAGGTCAAGGCCATCTGCAAGAAGCTGCCGGTTTACGGCAACTGATTGGCGATTGCCTGATGTGAAGAAGCCCGGCCTAGTGCCGGGCTTTTTCGTTTGCGCCGCTGCAATCACGTATTACCCTGTGCCCCCATTCACTCATCGAGCACAGGCCGCACCTTGACCAGGGAACAACTCGAAACCCACCAGATCCCGATCTACTTCGCCGCCGTGCTTGCGGCCGTAGCCTTCGGCTTGATGGCCAGCGACAGCGCCAGCCAGCTGGAAGCCCTGGTCACTCCCGCCATCGCCGTGCTGATGTATGCGATGTTCCTGCAGATCCCTTTCCTCGACCTGCGTCAGGGTTGGGGCAACCGCCGCTTCATCACCGCGCTGCTGCTCGCCAACTTCATCCTCGTGCCGCTACTGGTCTGGGCCATTACCCGTGGGCTGGTGGAACACCCGGCGATCCTCGTCGGCGCCTTGCTGGTGCTGCTTACGCCGTGCATCGACTATGTGGTGGTGTTCACCCACATCGGCAAAGGCGATTCGCGCCTTACCCTGGCCGCTACACCTGTGCTGCTGTTGCTGCAACTGGTGCTACTGCCGGTGTATCTGGCCTGGATGCTGGGAGACAGCAGCAACGTGGCAATCTCCATCGCCCCGTTCGTGGAAGCCTTTGTACTGTTGATTGTGCTGCCAATGATCCTGGCCGTGCTCACCAGTGTCGGCGCTCGTCGCTCAGGCGCGGTTTGGGCCTGGAACAACGCCTGTGCGTGGTTGCCCGTACCGGCGATGGCCCTGGTGCTGGTGGTTGTGATCGCCTCGCAGATTGCTGTGGTGCTACGAGATTTCGACCGTTTGCTACCGGTAATTCCGGTGTACATCGGCTTCATGTTGCTGGCGCCGGTGCTCGGGTTCATTTCGGCGCGGCTGCTGCGCCTGCCTGTTGCCGAAGCACGCTCGGTCACCTTCAGCGCCGCCACGCGAAACTCGCTGGTGGTGCTACCGCTGGCGTTGGCATTGCCCGAAGCGATACGCGGGTTGGCGGCTGCGGCGGTGATCACGCAGACACTGGTGGAGTTGGTGAGCGAGCTTGTCTATGTCAGAGCGGTGCCACGGGCCATACGCTGACCCGTGGCCAAGGATCGCGCCGGTCACGAGCGCCAAGGGTAGGCGGCAAACACCTGCACCTCGACCAGGTACCCCTCGCCCAGGTCTGCGCCCACGCACGCCCGTGGCGGTTTGGGAAAACCCTGCAGCCAGGTGTCGTACACCTCATTGACCAGGTCGAAATGGCGGTAGTCGGCAAGCCACAACTGAACCCTGGTCAGTTGCGCCTTGCCGATATCAGCCTCTGCCATCAGGCCGTCAATCGTGCTCAGCGCCTGGCGCAGCTGCCCCTGCACATCCTCCTGCAGGTTGCCCGCCACCACCCCCGCCGTTTCGAACAGCCCCCTGTAGCTGACCGCCAGGGACATCCGCTCGCCGGCCCCGAAACGTGTGATCATGAAGCCGCCTCCCCGCAGCCCATCTGGTTGAGGCAAACGACTTTGGGCTGGGTCATGTCTTCATAGGCGAACCGCACCCCTTCGCGCCCAAGGCTCCCATACTTGGAGCCACCAAATGGCATGGCATCGAAGCGGTAGTCGGACGAATCGTTGATCATCACCCCGCCAGCCTCAATACGCCGGGCCAGGCTCAACGCCAGCGACAGGTCGCGGGTGAACACGCCGGCATGCAGGCTGTATTCCGGGGCGTTGGCCTGCGCTAACGCCTGCTCGATGCTCTCGAACGGCGCCAGCATCACCACCGGTGCAAACACCTCTTCAAGCCACAGCCTGCTGGCGTGGTCAACACCCTCCAGCACTGTCGGGGCATAGGCGGCACCCTGACGCTGATGGCCGCAGAGCAGGCGAGCCCCACCCTGAAGGGCCTGGTTGACGCGTTCTTCGATCTGCCGTGCAGCGGCTTCGGTGATCATCGGCCCCATGTCGGTTGCGCGCTGCCCCGGGTCGCCCAGCACCATTGCCTGGGTCAGGGCGACGAAGCGCTGGCGAAACACCTCATAGATCGAGGCATCCACCAGGATGCGCTGGGTGCCGATGCAGTTCTGGCCCGCCGCCCAGAACGCGCCCGACACACACGACTCGACAGTCGCTTCAAGGTCGCAGTCCTTCAGCACCAGCACCGGCGCATTGCCGCCCAGGTCCATCGCCAGCTTTTTCAGGCCAGCCCCCCGCGCAATCTGTTCGCCGGTAGCGAAGCCTCCGGTAAAGGAAATCATGCGTACTTCACGTATGGCCACCAGGGCCTTGCCCAGCTCGGCGCCCCCCGTGGCTACCGTGACGACGGCCTCCGGCAGCCCTGCATCAATCAGGTACTGCACCAGCTTCACGGCAGAAAGCGGGGCCAGCTCCGAGGGTTTCAGAATGACTGCATTGCCGCCTGCAATGGCTGGCCCCAACTTGTGCGCGACCAGGTTAAGCGGGTCGTTATAGGGGGTAATGGCCAGGATCAACCCCAGCGGTTCGCGGGTGAACCAGCCCTGGCGCGATTCAGAGCCTTCATAGGCATCGAAAGGCACCACTTCACCGGCATTGCGCCGCGCTTCTTCTGCAGACAGCTTGAGCGTGTTGATGCAGCGCTTCACCTCCTTCTCGGCCTGACGCAGGGTCTTGCCTGCTTCATCGACGATCAGGCCGGCAAAATCTGCAGCGTCGCGCTCGATGAGGCGGGCAGCCTGCTCCAGAATGCTGGCACGTCGATGCCGGGGTAGCGCGGCACTTTCGCGCACGCCGCCGCGAGCACGGGCGAGCAGGCTTGGCACCGCGTCGGCGCAAAGATTGGCAACGCTCCCCACCAGGCTGCCGTCGAAGGGGCTGAACACATCGATCAAGTCGGGTTGGCTATTGGCGACCCGGGACACGGAAGTCAGGCTCATGAACGTTGCTCCTCAGGCCGAACGGCCGGCGGTGTGAATGGCGACGATATCCGACAGCAGGGCAAATGCGGTTTCGACACGCCCGGCACCCGGGCCGGACACGGTCACCGCGCCCAGCAGCTCGGTGTTGAACGCAACCGCATTGATCGCACCGCAAATGCCCGCCAGAGGGTGCTGACCCGGCAACAGGCGGGCCTCGACACGGGCGCTCACCGAACCATCGGCTTGCCGGCTGGCGCTGCCAATCAATTTCCAACGCTGGCCCTGGGCCTGCGCCTGCTCGATAGCCGCGCTGTCGATGGCGCTGATACCGCTGCAGGCGACATCACTCACCTGCAGGCAGGCGCCGAGCAACTCATTGGCCAGAATGACCACCTTCAGGCGTACGTCATGGCCTTCCACATCGGCGGTCGGGTCTGCCTCGGCATACCCAAGCGCTTGGGCCTGGGCCACCGCCTCGGCAAAACCAAGCCCCTCCTCCATGCGTGTGAGCACGTAGTTCGAGGTGCCGTTGAGGATGCCCTCGAACCCCACCAGGCCTGCCCCTGCCAAGGTCTGGCGCGCCATGCGCAGTACCGGCGTGCCGCTCATCACCGCGCCTTCGTATTCGAACGACACGCCATTGGCCTTGGCCAAAGCCTTGAGCGCTTGGGCATGCAAGGCGACCGGCCCCTTGTTGGTGGTAACCACATGCTTACCCGCTTCCAGCGCCCAGCGGCAGAAGGTTGCCGCTGGCTCGCCGTCCGTTGGGTTGGTGAATGTGGCCTCGGCGATGATGTCGGCGCCAGACTGCTTGATCACCGCCTCATTGAAGGCTTCAGCCGAACCTTGAGGGATTTGCGCCAACGCCCCCTTTTGAGCCGGCAACGCGACCAGCGTGGCGGCATCCAGGCCATCGCGGTCGATTGCCGAACCCAGGAACAGATCGGTGACGCCCACGATCTTCAAGCCAAAGCCCAGCTCTTGCTGCCAGCGCGCGTTGCGTTCGGCAATCAGTTGGGCCAGGGCACGGTTCACGCCACCAAAGCCAACGAGTGCAATTTTGTATTCGGTCATGGTTTGCTGTCCTTTCCAGGCGGTTGGTCGATGAGGACAAGCGTAAGAGCCGTGCAATGCCAGTTGAATATGGCAATCCGCTGTATTTATTGGCCAATCTGGCCAGTGCCCCTGCACGCCTGAGCGCCCCGCCGGAATGCAAAACGCCGCCAGGGTGCAAGCCCGGGCGGCGTGGGTGTAACGCGGGTCATCAAACGCAACAGCGCAGTTCAGATCACCGTGGCCAGCACAAACGATGTCACGGTGTTCTCGACCCCGGGCATGGCGGCGATTTCCTTCCACACATGGTGAACCCGCTCCGGGCTTGAGGCCTCGACGCGCAGCAGCAAGTCGAATTCGCCGCTGAGCACTTCGCATTGGATCACTTCGGGTATTTGGCGCAGCGCATCAAGCACCGCGTCACCGCGCATGCGGTCATAGCGGTAGACGAATATCACCGCGTTAATCAGTGACGTCGGCCGTCGGCCCTCACCGATGCGCAAGGTATAGCCCTGGATGGCCCCGTCGCGCTCAAGTCGCTCGATGCGCTGGCGTACCGCATTGCGCGACAGGTTCACCTTCAGCCCTAATTCAGCATGGGCAATACGCGCATTGGCGGTGAGCTCGGCAAGAATGCGCTCGTCCAGGGGGTCGAGGATGCGCTTCATCGCCCGGCCTGCAAGCGTGCCAACAACGCATGAACCCCCGCCAGGTCCTCTGGTTTCAGCAGTGGCCCGGCGCCGGCAGTGCCCTCGACGTCGGCCGGCACCTCACCGTGCCAGGCCCCCAGCTCCGCCAGCAGCCCGGCGGACTTTTCCGGGGCAAACTGCCCCAGTGTGACGATGGGCGCGCCAATGTTGCGCCGGTGTAAACGCCCGGCGAACACCCCTGTTGCGGCATGCGGGTCTACTGCGCTGCCGGTTTCGTGGAACAGCGTGATGATTTCCTCGCGAATCAACGCATCGTCCACGGCGTAGGAGTCAAACAGCATGCGTGCATGCAACCACTGGCGGTTGCCGATGCTCAGCTCGCCACAGGCCTCGAAATGCTCCATCAGCGCCCGGGTCGCCCCGCCATCGCGGTCATACAGCTCCCAGACGAAGCGCTCCAGGTTGGAGAACAGCGAGAAGTCCATGACCGGTGACAGCGTCTGGCTGGTGGAACCCCGGCTATAGCGATTGCAGTGAATGAACCGGTGCAAGGCATCGTTGCGGTTGGTGGAAACGATGATCTGGTTGATGGGCAGGCCCATCTTCTGGGCGATGAACCCTGCGTAGATTTCGGCAAAGCTGGCCGTGGGGATGCTGAAGCCCACGGGGCGTGTCCCCCCGCCCAACTGCAGCGCAGCATGGAAATAGAACACGATCTGCGCCAGCACGCCGACCCAGTTGGTCGAGTTGAAACTCACCGGAATCAGCCCGGGGCATGGCCAGGCTCGCAGCAGCGCCGACACCAGCGACTGGCAGTCGTCAAAGCTGCCATCCACGGCCACGCAGCTGACGCTGTCGGACGCGGCACGGCGCATCACCGCTGCACGGTCAGCAGGTGTGCCCGCATTGGGATACAGCGCCAGCAAGCACGCCGCCGGGCAATGCCGCAGGGCCTCGATCGCCGCCACCGCCGTATCGCCGTTACTGGCCCCCACCAGCATGACCCGCTCGCAATCCGGCCCCAGAAAGTGCCGGATGAGCCGCGCCTGCAACTGTGCGGCAAAGTCCTTGGAGGAGCGGGTAGGCCCGTGAAACAGCTGCAGGATCCATTCGTTATGGCCCAGCTGCTGCAACGGGGCGATGCCACGGTGCTTGAACCCGCGATAGCTGTCGCTGACCAGCGCCCTGAGGGTCGGTTCGTCGAGGGTATCGCCCACAAACGGTGCCATCACCCGCCAGGCCAGTTCGTCGAACGGCAACCACGACCAGCTGGCAATCTCCTGCGGGCTGAACACCGGCACCGAGGTGGGCACGTAAAGCCCGCCATCGTCGGCCAGGCCAGAAAGCAACGCCGTGCGGAAATCGACTCGTGTTTCGTTGCCGCGCGTGGATGTGTACTGCATCGGTGCTCCAGACAGGTACTTGAATTAACGGTGCGCCATGGCCACCAGCCAGTGGCTGAATGCCTGGGCATCCGGGGACAACGCTTCACCCAGGCCGCGTACCAGGTAAAACGATTCGCTCGCCTCGATGCGCGGGGTAAAGGGCGCGACCAGCCGCCCCTCCTGCAGCAAGTCCTTTACCAGCGACGAGCGCGCCAACGCCACACCCAGCCCCAACTCCGCCATGCGCAAGGTCGACACCAGCGTGTCGAACTGCAGACCGCTCGAAGAGTCGACCTGATCGGCGCCCACCCGCTCCAGCCAGTAGCCCCAGCCTTCCTCGTAACCCAGCACATGCAGCAACGGGGCACGGGCCAAGTCACGCGGCTCACGCAGCGGGCAATCGGCGGCCAGCGCGGGCGAGCAGACCGGTACCAGCACGTCGCGGGTCAGGCGTTGCGCCTCCACACCGGCCCACTGTCCGCTGCCCCAACGGATTTCCAGGTCATCCTCGGCATCCAGCTCCTTGACCCACAGGTTGCTGATGTAGCGGATGTCCACCTGGGGGTGCGAACGCCGAAAATCGGCCAACCGGGGCGCCAGCCAGAAGTGCAGGAACGACAGGCTGCCGCGCACCTTCAAGGGCCGACGCTGGCGTTGCCCGAAGATTTCGTTGGTGCCTACCGCCAGCCGGCTGATCGCGTCCTGCACCACCGGCAGGTAGGACTGCCCTTCTTCGGTCAGCCCCAGCCCACGCGGCAGGCGCTTGAACAGCGCTACTCCCAACTGGCTCTCCAGGTGGCGAATCTGCTGACTCACCGCCCCCTGGGTGAGGTGCAGCTCTTCTGCTGCATGGGTGAAGTTCAGGTAGCGCGCCGACACTTCGAAGGCTCTGAGCCAGTTCAAGGGGGGCAGGGTTTTCTGGGTCATCGGCGGTTTCTCGTGGCAACGTTCCGGTGGCCTAGTATCACCCTGCTCAGGCGGCCTCGGAACCAGGCGCCACGGTTTCCAGCGGCAACGGACGACGCTGGCGGAATTTGCAGGTCAACCAGAACGCCAGGTAACACCAGGCGATGAAGGGCAAACCAAAGTACAGCGCCACACGCTGGGCCGGATCGAAGGCGATACCCACACAGGCCAGCACACAGCAGAAGATGGCTGCCAGCGGCACGAACGGGTAACCACGCACGCGGAACTTGAGGTCTTCAAGCTTGCCGCCATTGGCGATGTAATGACGGCGGAACGCAATCTGGCTGGCGGCGATGCTGATCCACACCACAACCACCGCCAGCCCGGAAATGGACACCAGTGCCAGGTAGATGGTGTCGGGCGCGAACACGCTGCTCAGCAGTGAGGCCATACCGCCCGCCATGCTCAGCACGATGGCATTGAAGGGCGTGCCGCGACGGGACAGCGAGGCATACCGGCGTGGCATGTTGCCTTGGTCGCTGAGGGTCCAGAGCATGCGCGCGGCTGCGTACAACCCGGAGTTGGCCGCCGACAACAACGCGGTGATGATGACGAAGTTCATGATGTCCGCCGCGTAGGGGATACCAATCATTTCAAAGACCATCACGAACGGGCTTTCCACCACGCCGGCCTGTTCGCGCGGCAACAAGGTGGCGAGCACGAAGATGGTGCCGACGAAGAACAACGCCAGGCGAAGCACGGTGGTACGGATGGCTTTGGGTACGTTCTTTTCAGGGTCTTGGGTTTCGCCGGCAGCAATGCCGATCAGCTCGGTGCCGGAAAAGGCGAAGGCCACTGCCAGCAAGGTCATGGCAATCGACCAGAACCCCGTGGGGAACAGCCCTTCGCGGGTAAAGTTACCCAGCCCGACACTCTGCACGTGGGCAACCTCGAAGCCGCCCAGGATCGCACCACCACCCACCACCAGGAAAGCGATCACCGCCAGCACCTTGACCAACGACAACCAGAATTCGGTCTCAGCGAACGAACGTACCGAAATGATGTTGCTGATG
>NZ_BCBJ01000094.1:0-16345 GCF_001320605.1 Pseudomonas sp. NBRC 111133
CCCGAACAGCGCACTCCATATCCATACCGGCGTGTCCGGGAACCAGCGCACCATGAGAATGCCGGCGGCGGTGAATTCCGAGCCAATGGCTACCGTCCAGGTCAGCCAGTACATCCAGGCCACCATGTAACCGGTGCCTGGGCCAATGTAGCGGGTGGCATAACTGCTGAACGAACCGACTTCCGGCATGTGTACCGCCAGCTCGCCCAGGCACATCATCACCAGGTAAACCATGATCGCGCCGAGCACATAGGCGATGACCGCGCCCAGCGGCCCCGCTTGGTTGACGGTGTAGCCCGACGTCAGGAACAGGCCGGTACCGATGACACCACCCAGCGCCAGCATGACGATATGGCGGGTTTGCATGTCCTGTTTGAAGCCATGTGCCGAAGCATTTCTCGTTGTCGTTGTTTGCAGGGACATTGTGGGTTTCTCATGAAAGTGGGCGGGCAAGGACGTTACAACGACCTCGTCTTGGCAGAGCGAAGCGAATGGCCTTGCATATTGTTTTTGTTCGACTTCATGAAGTGGCACTCACCACAAAGGGTGAGTGCTACGCGCCAGCCTCAGGCCTGCACCTGGCCCAGGCCGGCATACGCGTCACCGTGCAATTCCTTTGCTGCGGCCAACTCCTGGCGCACCGATGCACAGGCCTGTGCAAGGTCTGCCAGCAGGTCTTCGGTGTCCTCGATACCCACCGAAACACGCACCAGCCCTTCGGAAATACCCAGGGCCAGCCGTTCTTCGAGGGTGTTCTCCACATGGCTGGTGGTGCGGGCCGGGCCGTAGATGGTTTCTACCGCGCCAAGGTTGCCGGCACGGTGGGCATACTTGAGCCGTGGCAGCAAACGCGCAACGGTCGGCATACCGCCCTTGAGCACAAAGCTGACGATGGCGCCGAAGCCACGCATCTGCGCCTTGGCGATCGCATGGCCAGGGTGCTGGGGCAAACCGGGGTAATTGACCGCCTCGACCAAGGGTTCGGTGCTCAGGTACTGCGCCAACACGAGCGCACTGGCCTGCTGCTGGCGCAGGCGCAGAGCCAGGGTCTTGATACCCCGGATGATCAGGTAGGCCGAAAACGGGTCCAGCGCCGCACCGTTGATCTCGCGGTAGTGGCGTACCTGCGCCATCAGCGGCTCCGCACCGCAGACCACACCGCCCAGCACGTCACCGTGCCCGGACAGGAACTTGGTGGCGCTGTGCACCACCACATCCACGCCCAGGGCCAGCGGGTTCTGGTTCAGCGGGGTGGCAAAGGTATTGTCGGCCACCACCACAGCGCCCACCTGCCGAGCGGCAGCGCTCAAGCGCCGGATGTCCAGCACTTTCAAGGTAGGGTTGGTGGGGGTTTCGAGGTACAGCAGGTCGCAGCCCGCAGCGATTTCGCGCTCCAGCGCCTCGGTGTCCAGCGTGTCGCACAGGCATACCTGCACGCCCATGCGGGGCAGGAACTCTTCAAAAATCTTGTTGGTACCGCCGTAGCTGTCTCGGGTCGATACCACGCGTTTGCCGCTGGAGAGGAAGGTATGCAGCACGGCACTGATGGCCGCCATACCGCTACTGAACGCCACCGCCGACTCGGACTGCTCCAGCTCGCACAGCTTCGATTCCAGTGTGGCTACCGTTGGGTTGCTCATGCGGCTGTAGATGTAGCCCGGCAGTTTGCCTTGAGCCACGTCGTACCAGGCGTCGATGTCGTTGTAGCCGTAGGCGGCACTGACCACGATCGGGGTCTGGGTGGCATTGTACGGGTGCTGCACCTGCTCCCCGCCCCACACCACGCGCGTACCGACACCGGCCGCTGCATTGCCCTCGATTTTTTCGTTGTTGTTCATATCCGGTTCCCGCACAGCTGAGTTGTGTACGCCGATTCAGGATCGGCCTTCAGCGGACTATAAGGACATGGCAGGAGACTGAAAAACGATGGAATCCGGGTCTGAGTGGCGTTTTTTTTAATGGCTGGGGACCGGGCGCTCGCAGCAGCCGCCCAGCCACCTGCCAGGCTTCACGCCAAATTGCGTTTCAGCTCGGCAATATGCTCCGGGCCGATACCACAGCAGCCACCGATCATGCTGGCGCCCCGTTTACGCCAGTCGTTGGCCCAGGCCAGATAGCCCGGCGGGTCAAGGTCTTCGCGCAGCTCATCCAGGCCGTCGTTGGCGGTAGCCTCCTTCGGCTGCGGCGGGAAGGCGTTGGCGTAGGCGCCGATCGCGATGTCGGCGTTGCGTTGCTCGATCACCACGCGCGCCACATCGATCGCAGCACCAATGACCTCGGGCTGGCTGCAGTTGAACAGCACCGCGGCGGCGCCCAGATCAACCACGGCGGCAATGGCATCTGCCACCGGCTCACCGGAACGCAGACGCGGGACTTCATCAGCGTCTTCGTCCTGCAGGGTGAACGACACCCAGAACGGCTTGCCGTCTGCCGGCAAGTGGGCGTGAATGGCCTGCACCTCGGCCACCGAACTCTGGGTTTCTGCCAGCCACAGGTCGATATGTGGCGCCAGGCCCTGCAGCAGCGGCGACAGCACCTCTGCCACGCGTTCGGGCTGGAACAGGTCTGGGCGATAGGAGCCGAACAGCGGCGGCAGCGACCCCGCTACACGGACTGGGTGCGGACCGGCATCTGCCGCGTGGCGCGCGAGTTGGCCTGCGGTATTGGCCAGTTGCCGGCCTTCTTTGGCAAAGCGCTCTTCGCCGATGTGGAACGGCACCACCGCATAGCTGTTGCTGGTGATGACTTGCGCTCCGGCGGCGATGAACGCTGCGTGCACCCCAACCACCGCCTCGGGCGCCTCGCTCAGCGCCAGTGCCGACCATTCGGGCTGGCGAAACGGCGCCCCACTGCGCTGCAGCTCACGGCCCATGCCGCCGTCGAGAATCACCATCGCTCGCTGTTTCATATAACTTCTCTGAAGGTTCTTATGAATTAAATTCATTAGTTAATGGACGTTTATAACTATTAAATACCCTATCACTCCTTAGCCCAACATATCAGGTATGTACATGCGATTTTCTACCCTGCTCGGTGCAGGCCTCGTGCTGCTCGCCACTGCTTCCCAGGCCTTTGCCGGCGCCACACTCGAGCGGGTTGAATCGCGCAAGGAACTGGTCAACGTGCTGATGGAAAGCTACCCGCCGTTTTCTTTCCTCAACGACCAGAACCAGCTGGACGGTTTTGACGTGGACGTCGCCAAGGCCGTGGCAGACAAACTCGGCGTCAAGCTGCGCCTCGAAACCCCTTCCTGGGACGTGATCGCGGCGGGCCGCTGGAGCGGGCGCTACGACATCTGCATCTGCTCGATGACCCCGAGCAAGGCACGCAGCGAAGTGTTCGACTTCCCGGTGGAGTACTACGCCTCACCTGCCGTGATCGTGGTCAATGCCAAGGACGAGCGCATCCACACCGCCAAGGACCTGGATGGCCTCAAGGTGGGCCTGACCAGCGCCTCAAGCTACGAAAGTTACCTGAACAAGAACCTGGTCATCGAAGGCGACGAAGACAAGAAGATCGAATACCCCTTCGACTTCGTGCAGATTGCGCCATACGACACCGACAACGTCGCCTTCCAGGACCTGGGCCTGGGCGCCGGCGTGCGCCTGGACGCCATTCTCACCAACCTGGTGACCGCGCAACCGCGTCTGGACCAGGACAAGCGCTTCAAGCTGGCCGGCGCCCCGCTGTATGAAGAGCCGAACTCGGTGGCCATCGAAAAGGGCGACGCCGAGTGGGATGCCAAAGTGCGCCAGGTGTTTGCCGAGCTGAAGGCTGATGGCACCCTGGCCAAGCTCTCGCAGAAATGGATTGGCGCCGATATCAGCAAATGAGCACCTTCCCCCCCTCCCCCAAGCCCGTGGTCAAGCCCACGGGCGCCGGCCTGTTCGGCTTTCGCACCCGGTTACTGCTGACCTGGCTGGCACTGTTCGGTCTGTTCGTTGCGTTTTTCCTCAGCTTCGATCTGAAGTTTTCGATCATTCTGGAGAAGTTTCCGAACCTTGCCGGCTTCCGGCTGGGGCCTAACGGCTTTCTGCAAGGTGCAGCGCTGACTCTGTTTCTGTGCCTGTGCTCGATGGTGGTATCGGTACTGTTCGGCTTTGCCGCTGCACTGGCGCGGTTGTCGAACAGCGCGGTGCTGGTGGGCATCGCCAGCTTCTACACCTCGTTCTTCCGCGGCACCCCACTGCTTATCCAGATTTTGCTGATCTACCTGGGGTTGCCCCAACTTGGCCTGGTACCTGGCGCCATCAGTGCCGGCATCATTGCGCTGTCGCTGAACTATGGCGCCTACCTGAGCGAGATCTTCCGCGCCGGCATCCTGGGCGTAGCGCGGGGCCAACGTGAAGCGGCACTGGCCCTGGGCATGCGCACGCCACAGATCTTCTGGCACATCACCCTGCCCCAGGCCATGCGGGTGATCATTCCGCCTACGGCCAACCAGTTCATCTCGATGCTGAAGGATTCATCGCTGATTTCGGTCATGGGGGTGTGGGAGGTGATGTTCCTTGCGCAATCGTATGGGCGATCGAGCTATCGCTATCTGGAGATGCTGACGACGGCGGCAGTTATCTACTGGGTGCTGTCGATCCTGCTGGAGCTGGTGCAGGCGCGGCTGGAGCGGCATTTTGGCAAGGCCTATCAGCGGTAGCCGGCAGGCACACGGCCAGCGATGGGGCGTGATGCGCCCCATCGTTTCCCCTGTCAGAACCGGTATTCCATGCTGGTCATGAAATTGCGCGGTTCGCCATACACCACCCAGCTGTCGGCATAGCCGTAGTACGTCTTGTCGAACACGTTGTTGAGGTTGAGCTTCACGCTCAGGTCGCGGGTAACGTCATACCGCGTCATCAGGTTCACCCCTGCGTAACTGCCTTGGGTGAAAGCTGGCCGCCAGCACGGCACTGGCCAATGGGCGGCGGTTGAAAACAGAATCGCGTGGGTGCTGGGTTGGCTGGAGCGGCGATGCTAGCGTTGTTGAGAATTGATCGCAAGCACGAAACAGCCGACGCTCCTAGACGATAGCCATGTTCGCCAGGTTTTCTCAGAAGTCAGGGGTGTAACGCACAGTCAGCATCAGGTTACGCGGATCACCAAAGCTGTTGGCCCCCCAGCTGTTGCTGATGTTCTGATAATAACGTTTGTCAAAGGCATTGTTCAGATTGGCCTGCACCTGCCATTCCGGCGTTGCTCTGTAGGCAAGCATGAAGTCGGTGATGCTGTACCCGCCTTGCTTCACCCCGAAGCTGGTGTAAGCACTGCTCTGTGTGCGCCAGCCACCGCCTACCGTCCAGCGCTCCAGCTCACCGGGCAAGCGATAAGTTGTGAAGGCCTTGAACAGGTTGTAGGGCGTGTCGCTGTCGAAACGCTCACCCTTCTCTGCCGAGGAAGTGGACTTGGTGTATTGCGCTCCAGCGTAAGTGTAACCGGCAGACACCTGCCAACCTGGCGCCAGCTCTCCGCCCACTTCCAGCTCCACACCGCGGGTTCGCACTTCACCGCTGGCCTCATAGCAGGCGCTGACGCCGGGGGAACACTGAGCTGCCGGCAGTGACTTGGCGAGGTTTTCCTGTACCAGCTGGAATAACGCCGCACTGGCATTGAGCGCACCACCGAAGTACTCACCTTTGATACCCGCCTCGTAGTTGGTGCCAGTCACCGGGTCCAGCAAGCTTCCGCTGGCGCTTTGAGCGGCCTGTGGCTTGAAGATTCGCGTCCAGCTTGCGTATACCGAATAGGTGTCGTTCAGATCGTAGATAACGCCGGCGTAGGGGGTGAATTCCCGGGTGGCCTTGTAGTCGTCACCGAAACTGTATTCACCCGAATGAGTAAGCTGTTCGTATTCGTACCAATCCAGACGCGAGCCGAGAATCAGCCTTAGATCTTCACGCAGATTGAAGCGCACCGTGGCATAGGCACTCGATTGTTCCTCATGACCCGAGCGCGACCAGTTGTTGTCGATGGCCGGCTTGGGGTAGGCACCAGGCTCAAAGTGCTGCGGGTCGATGATCACATCCGAACCAATGCCGGGGCCGCCAGGGCCATCGTTGGTTTCATCGCGCCGCCAGCTGGCGCCAACGACCAACTCGTGGGTAGCACCAAGCAGGCTGAAAGGACCAGATGCATAGGTGTCGAAGCTCTTCTGGGTATGCTGGTAGGTATAGCGGCCAATGTTCAAATGGTAGGCGTTGTGCTCGTCGGTGTAGACGCTACCGCCGAGCATGTCCATATCGCCGCGCAACCAGGTGGTGTTCAAGCGCAGCTTCCAATCATTGTCGAAGCGGTGTTCAACCTCGGCGAATGCGCTGCGGTTCTTCTTGTTCCAATAAGTCCAGTCAGGCGCCGTACGCGTCGAACGCGAAAAGTCGAAAAAGCTACCATCGGGATGAGTAGGCAGCCCGTTCCAGTCAGCCCCAGGGTTGTCTTCACGGTTGTACCAGGCGCCAAGCGTGAGCGTAGTGGCGGGGTCCAGATCATATTCGGTGATGCCATAAGACAGCTGCCGCGTATTGCCGTAGGCGTCGACGAAACTGTTGCGATCCTGGTAGGCACCGACGAAGCGGCCACGCACGCTGCCGCTGTCGTTCAACTTGCCGCTAACATCGACCTCACCCCGATAGTCGTCCCAACGCCCCGCGCTGCCGGTGAGCGACAACTGTGGCGCCAGCGTCGGGCGCTTGCGTATCAGGTTAAGGGTGCCAGAGGGGTTACCAGCACCGACCATCAAGCCCGAAGCACCACGTACCACTTCCACGTGGTCGTACATGGCCAGCGTCGAGGTGCCTAGGGTATCGCTGTCGTAGGCCACGGGCAGGCCGTCGATCATGATGTTGTCAATGGCCGAACCGCGCGAATAGAACTCCGGACGCTCTCCACCGGTCTTGCGCAAGGACAAACCCGGTGTGTAAGTGGCAATATCTTCGAGCTTCTGCAGGTTCTGGTCATCCATACGCTGGCGGGTAACCACAGTCACCGACTGCGGCGTTTCACGCAGGGACATTGCCAACTTGGTGGCAGTGGAAACTCGACCCGTTGTATAGGCCCCGGTGCCTTCTGTCACATCCCCCAAGCCCTGACCGGAGATAGTGGTGCTCCCCAGGGTCACTGCGCCTGCAGCCGCTTCGGCCTGGCGCACCAGCTGGAACTCCCGCTCGCCCGTGCGCACGGCTTCCACACCGCTGCCAGCCAGCATCTGCGCCAGCGCCAGTTCCACACTGGTCGCATGAACCGCTTGGCTCTGCTTGTTGGCCGTGAGCGTGGCATCACCGCCAATCAACAGCCCGGCCTGGCTGGCCAGCAGGTTCAGTTGCCGCGCCAGGGGCCCGGCCGGGATGTCGAACACCATGCCTTGCGCCGCTGCGCCGGTGTTGTCGGCCTGGGCAGCGGCAACATGGCCACCAAGGGCAAGGAAAATGGCAAGGGCCAGTGGATGACGGCGCAGGGAAGCAGAGTCGCGAAGCAGCATGAAAGGGGTCCTTCCGGAAGCAGGATGAAGTAGCGTCATCCCACCAAGCGCATGAGCACCTCAAAACCAGAAAAAGAATTTTGAAAATTTTTCAGCGTGCTTCGATCGAGACCCACCAAGGCAAGGTGCGCACTACCCGAATGGGCAACCCACGTTCGAGCATGACCAGGGTGCGGTCGGTGTCCTGCAACGGGAAAGTACCCACGGCGCGCAAGCTGTTCAGCGCGGGATCAATGCCAAGGTGGCCACGGCGGTAGTCGCGCAGCACATCGACCACCTGGCACAGCGGCATGTCTTCCGCCACCAGCACGCCACGGCTCCAGTCCTGGCGCAAGGCTTGTGCAGCCGCCGACTCGCCGGCCTGCTGCGCGTCGAACACCAGCATGTGCCCGGCGCCCAGCGTGGTTTGCACACCACTGTCGGAACAGGTGGCCTGCACGGCGCCTTCGAACACACTCAAGGTGGTTGTCAGCCCTTGGTCCCGAACGCTGAACCGCGTGCCGAGCGGTTGCATGCGCCCTGCCCGCGTCACGACGGCCAGGGGACGAGGGTCTTTGCCGGTTTCTATCAGGATTTCGCCACGATACAGGCGCAGTTGCCGTACATTTTCATCGAACTGCGCATCCAGCGCCGTGCCGCCGTTCAGCCACAGCCGGCTGCCATCCGCCAACGAGAGCGGCCGCACCTCGCCCAGGCCGGTGCTGTAGGTAGCAAACCAGACGCGCGGCGAGTCCACCCAACCCCGCTGCCAGCCGCCCCACCCCAACACCCCTGCCGCACCCGCCACACACAGGCTGCCAAGCACGGCCCGGCGCGATTGCTGGCCACGGCGAACGCTGTCGAACACTTGCCGGGCCTGCTCTGCCTGGCCGTCGAGGTTGCCAAAACGCTGGTTGATGTTTTCCACAAAGGACCAGGCCAGCCGATGGCGCGCATCTTCGTTCAGCCAGGCATGCCATTGTGCGTTGGCGGCGGGGTCGTTCTGCGCTGCGTGCAACCGCGCGAACCAGCCAGCAGCCGCTTGCAGCACGGCATGGTCGAGTGACGCCCGGCTCATGTCAGCGCGTCGTCCAGGTCCACTTCCAGTAGCAGGCACTGGTACATCGCCTGGGCCAGGTAGGTGTTCACGCTGCGCTCGCTCACGCCCAGTTGCTCGGCGATCTCGCGTTGCTTCATGCCCTGTAGCTGCGCCATGAAGAACGCCTCGGCCACCCGCTTGGGCATGCGCTCGAACATCGCCTGCAATTGCTCCAGTGTTTCGAGGATCACGGCCTGGTGCTCAAGCGACGGCACCAGGTGCTCGGGCTGGGCGGCCAACACTTCCAAATAGGCCTGCTCTACCCGCCGCCGCCGCCAGAAGTCCACAAAGGCATTGCGCGACATACGCCCGAGGTAGGCGCGCGCGTGCTCCTGGTCATTGAAGGCGCGGGGTTTGGTGAGCAGCCGCACGAACACATCCTGCGCCAGCTCCGCCGCATCATGGGCATTGCCAAGCTTGCTCTGCAGCCACTGGCGGATCCAGCCGTGGTGGGCACGGTAGAGGGTCTCCAGTTCGAGGCCCGGGGCAGGAGCACTGGGAGGGGCATTCATGGGGGACGCCGTTGTGCTAATAGGAATTATTAGCAATAGTAGCTTGGATGAATGGGGTGGGCAATTGGGATGCTATCCAGTTCGAGCTCGGCAAAACCAAGGCATACATACCGAAATGGGTTCGGTGGATCCCGCTACACCTACTCGAACACCCTTTGCCCAACTGAATCAAGATTGTAGGAAACGTCTGGGATTAGCTCATCAATAGAGCCAAAACTCGCACTTCGTGATATGAAAACACCTGATTGCAAGTGTTTGTCTCAATCGCTCCGAGTTACGAACTCAGCGAGATGGGCACCGCATTAGTCATTAAGGTGGAATGAAATGCACGACATCAAAATTGAACGTGTTGCCAAGGCTATTGAGCTCAACGCAGGCCAACATCTATCTGACCTACGACAAGCACTCAAAGAAGCCAAGATGGGCAACGGTAAGGTAACCACGCCAGAGCAAATTTTGAGCCGCCAGGCCGGCTCGCAAGCTAAAGAGCCAACTCCTCATTGCCCATGAGCTTTCACAGTGACTGGCCAAGATTTGATCACTGTTTCCAACGGTTCTATCGTCGACCACCTCATCGGCGATAGAACCATCCCCTCGTTCACAACGCCTTCATCTCAGCAATATCCCGCGCCACCTGATCGGCAGAATGATCAAACATCGCCTGCTCCTGCGCATCCAGCGGCAACTCGATCACCCTCTTAAGCCCCGCCTCTGCAAGTACACAGGGCACACCCATGGCAATGTCCTTGCGCCCGTACTCCCCTTCCAGAATGGCCACTGCCGGCAAAATGCGGTTTCGCCCATTGGCGATGGCATCCACCATCTGCGCAATGGCCACGCCTGGTGCATCGCAGGCGCTGCCCATTTTTTTCAAACCCAGAATCTCGCCGCCGCCCTTACGCGTGCGCTCCACAATTTGCTCGATCTGCTCATTGGACAGGAAGTGGGAAAGCGGCACCGAGCCGATCTGGCAGTAGCGCATCAGCGGCACCATGCTGTCGCCATGCCCGCCCAGCACCAACGCCGTGATATCCCGTGCCGAGAAACCGGTTTGCTCAGCGATGAAACACTTCATCCGCGCGGTATCCAGCACCCCCGCCTGCCCGAACACCTTGTCGCGCCCCAGGCCGCTGAGGCTCCAGGCACGATAGGTGAGCACATCGACCGGGTTGGACACCACCAGCACCGTTGCCGCCGGCGCATGCTGTTTGATGTCCGCCATGATGCCATCCAGTATCGGCAGGTTGATGCTCAGCACATCCTGGCGCGACTGGCCGGGCTTGCGCGGCGCGCCTGCCGTAATCACCACCAGCTCGGAGCCCTCCAGCATTTCAGCCTTGGCCCCGCCGCACACACGGGTATCGGAGCCGGACTCCATTGCGGCCTGCCACACATCCAGCGCCTTGCCCTGCGCCAGCTCACCCTGCACGTCCAGCAACACCAGCTCACGGCACAACTCATCCCGGGCGATGATCTGCGCCGCCGCCTCGCCGACCAGGCCGGCACCCACGATTGAAAGTTTGTTCACCAGACACCTCCCAGCGGCGCGCGCCACCAGGAACACGCCTGCGTATAGAGAGAAGTATTGCCCGCCGGGGCTAAAAGGCCACTCAAATGTGATGCCTGACAACAGAGCGCCCCTTAGGCCGCCCCCACAGGAATGGCCCTGTGCATTTCTCTAGAGACGACCACCTGCGCTTGACAGTGTCCGGTCACAACCGAAATACTTTGAAACGATTCATATAGATGACCAAATAACAAGGTGAATCGCTCCATGAATACCCCACCCAACAATGCTCATTTGCCGTGTGCGGAACCTCCATCCGTAGGCCTCAGAGCCATTCCTCTCGACGTCGAATCGTCCGCCTTCAAATCCTGAGTGCCACCAGAGCGCCTGCCCAACCGAGATTCCTTGCATGACTCCTTTAGATATACAGCTGTTGCTGACTGCCTTGGTCAGTGTCCTGGTGCTGGTTGCACTCATCGTGTCGCGCCTGAAGATGCACCCCCTCCTGGCCTTGCTGGTGGTGTCCATCGGCGTGGGTTTTGCTACCCACATGGAGCCAGGCAGCATCGTCTCCCACCTGCTCACAGGCGCCGGCAAGACCCTGGGCGCAGTCGGCGTGGTGATCGCGCTTGGTGCGATGCTTGGCAAAATCCTGGCTGATGCGGGCGTCACCGAGCAGGTCGCTGATGTGATCCTCAAACGCACACCGGACCGCTTGATCCCCTGGGCCATGATGCTGGTTGCCTTTGTTATCGGCATCCCGATGTTCTTCGAAGTGGGCCTGGTGATCATGCTGCCGCTGATTTTCAGCGTGGCGCGCAAGCTGGAAGGCAAGGCGCGCTTCAAAGGCTCGGCGTACGTGTACGTTGGCGTGCCGGTGATTTCGGCGCTGGCCGCCATGCACGGCATGGTCCCCCCGCACCCAGGCCCCTTGACCGCCATTGCCGTACTCAAGACCTCGGTGGGGCCGACCATGCTCTATGGCTTCCTGGCGGCTATTCCGGCAATGATTCTGGGCGGCCCGCTGTATGGCATGTTCATCTCAAAGCGTATGAGCACCCGGCCTGATCAGGCATTGCTGGACCAGTTCACCCTGACGGAAAAAGCCGACAACCAGCCCCGCCCAGGCGTATTCATCGGCATGCTGGCCGCGCTGCTGCCAGCAATCCTGATGCTGGTGCATGCCGTTGCCGAAATGCTGCTGCCCAAGGGCAATGCGCTGTTGGAAATGGCCAGCTTCCTGGGCAACCCGCTGATCGCCATGCTGCTGGGCGTGCTGTTCGCCGGCACCAGCCTGGTACTGGCGCGTGGCGGCAACGCCGAACAGCTGCGTGATGCGCTGGGCAAAAGCCTCAAGCCTATCGCCTCCATCATCATGATCATCGCCGGCGGCGGCGCCTTTCAGGAGATGCTGACCAGCGCCAAGGTGGGTGATGCCATTGTGCACCTGACCCAGCAATCGGCGTTCCCGCCCTTGATCCTGGGCTGGCTGATCGCGATGTTGCTCTCGGTGTCTACCGGTTCCGCCACGGTGGGTATCGTCGGGGCTGCCGGCTTGCTGGCACCGCTTGCGGGGGCAGACCCTAGCCTCAACCTGCCGTTGCTGGCCTTGTCCATCGGCTGCGGGTCGCTGTTCTTCAACTACGCCAACCATGCAGGGTTCTGGATGGTGAAGGAATCGTTCGGCATGACCATGGGTGAGGCTACCAAGACCATCTCGGTGGTGCAGTCCATCGTGGCTTTGGTCGGGTTGATGGTGGTGTTGGTGTTGAATGCGGCGATTACGGTGAGCTGAGCCAGGTACAAAATGGCCTGACCGCGACAAGAAGACAGTTGCCTCCACAGGCTATACAGACCGCCCGCGCAAACACATACCTCAGCACTTGCGCGGGCCCTGTAGATACCGTCTTGATCCCTACCCAGCCCAGATCAACCCGTCAGCCGCGCATCTGCCAAAGAATGAAGTCAACTTTCTTCAAATCGGTCAGCTTGCCGTGTTCGGGTACCCGTTCGTTGAATTGCCCTATCCAACATGCGCATTCAGTGGACGCCAGAAAGGCTTGGTACCAATCCTCCATGTACGCATAACACTCCTTGGCGTCCTCGATCTTTTTCCTGGATTGGTAGGAAGGTGCCTTGCGGTTGATGTTGCGCAGTACATGCGTATCCCAAACCGGCTTTTGCGGGTTCAACGTAGCAACCAGCTTGCTGGAGAACGACGGTTCATAACGTCCGGTAGCCTGGTGCATATGATCGAGAACCTCGGCAAACGTGGGCTTCGATCCCTTCAACTGCTCCATGAGCTGGTAGTAGGCGCCATACCAGGAACGCTCACGCCGCTGCACACGATAGAAGCCGTTATACGCACGCTGAAACAGTGCGTCAGTCGAGACGTTTACCGTTTCCACCTGGCTCATCAAAGCCAGATACTTCTGGATACCCGGCTTGGCGTTGACAATGGCAGACGTCACATCACTGGTTACCATGGTGTTTACTTCCTCAGATGGCTGACAAATGCCCGGTAGCAGGCGCTTACTTGGTATCGGTTCGGCGAGATCTTGCTTGAGCGAGCATGTCATCAAGCATCTGGATCATGTCGTCTACATCGATTTCTACAAACTCATCGCACGAAGCGGCGAGGATGCGTTCCGCGAATTGCGGGCTGTATTCCTGGGCTGCATTTGCAGCGTCGTTGTTGTCGAAGCGGGTGTACCGCCATTGGCCTTCCACCTCTTGGCCGATCAGGCGACCCTCTTCCTGCAATGCCAACAGGATCGTCTGAACCTCAGCCTCACCTAGGCTCACATCCGCCTGCATCAACCGCCGGTGCAGCTCAACAGCGTCGATGCCGTCGGCTGCGCTTTCAATAATCAGTGCTTTGACGCTCTCGATGTCGCTCATCGCAATGCCCTCTGTTCTCCGCCACACCCTCTGCGATGGAGGTGTGAGTGGCATGATCAAGGTCTTTCCCTTGCCAACGAGAAGCATGTTGCACTCCAATAGGGACACTTCTTGTCCGAATTGAAACTAAATGATCAATCGAGCTCATCGCCGTGACTATCTGCGGCAGATCCTTCATGCAGCGGGTAAGCCTGTCCCCACCTCGACCATTCACAAGAAGCTTGTTGGCTGGGTCAGGCGTCACGGGGATGACGATGACAACCATCACGAAAGAACCACCATCAGGGATCTGACGGTGCTGAAGGAGCTTAAGTACGTTCAATCGCAAAGAGACCCGGAAAACGGACGAGGCTTGCTCTGGTCTGCCGTGGGCCGAAGCCACTCGCTGGTGCTTTCGCCTTCAGACGCCATGTCGCTCTCGGCGATTTTCAAGCATGCCGAACGATTCGGCCTGCAAGCAGCGACTGACGAGTTGAAGGGCCTGCAGGACTACACCGAACTGGTCATGCATGATGGCTCTCGGCGCAAGCTGAACTTCAGCAAGCGTATTACTTCCGGAACGCGGTTTACCGTGTTACAGCCGGGCAAGTACAACGCCAAACACCTGGAACGCCTGCAAATGGCAATCCTCGAAGGCGAGCCCCTTGAAGTCTGGTACCGCCCACTCAACGCCAACGGTGTCGAGTGCATTTACCAACTCAAACCACTGGGTTTGTCCCACCAGGACTCCAATATTTACCTCTCCGCGTATGTTGCCGAAGAACAGTGGCTGGGCGAAGCACCTGGTCCCGACGTGCCGCGCGGCAAATACAGCAGCAACGGCCCCAATAAACTCTGTGCGCTGATGCTACACAGGATTACCAAGGTAGAGCCGGGCAAGCGCATCATCGACGACCCGGAGGATTACGACATTCATGCAGATGAAGCCCAGAAAGACTTGTTGACCATCCATTCCCCTGCACAAAAAACACGCCTTCGCCTAAGCCCCAACCTGTACAACCGGCTTTCTGAGAACCCGCTGGAGAAAAACCAGAAGCTGCTGCAAGACGGGGACAAATGGTTGCTGACCTGCAGGATTCGCGACACCCAAGGGCTACGATTGTTTCTGATGGCGAACGCTGCCGATATCGAGGTGCTGGAACCTTTGGCCCTGAGGGCGCATATCCATGAAATGCTCACCGTGGCGCTGAAAACCTACGAACGGTGATGAGTTCCTTTCGTGATGGAACTGCCACCACTGGCGGCCAAGCAAGTTAAGGTGGCAGTAGTGCGCGGGTTGGCCGACCGGTGGTAGTCACACAGAATCAGTGGTTCACAAAGCGAATACGCCCGTTGGGTGAGATTTTATTTGCCCCCTCACCAATCTCACTTTTCCGGACTGCTTTTCCGTGCCCGTGGCGATGCCGGCCTCGACACGTCCTTCTTCGCTTTGGCTGCCGCAGGGCTTTTCCCTCGTTTCGGTCCGGCCACCACGGAAGAACTGGCCAGGGGCGAAAGACTCGCCACCGGCCGTGCGGCCACAGCGATTGGCCCACCCGCCTTCAACTGGCCGACATTGTTGCCGGCGACCGTCGCAGTGGGATTATCTTTGGCAGTCATCACCATACCCATCCGGATGCCAAAGAGACGCAGCACGGCTTCCAAAGTGCTGAGCTTCGGATTCGACTTCCCGCTCTCCAGTTCGTACAGGCTTTTCGTAGAGATCTTGCACATGGCCGCGAAGGTCCCTTGGTCAAGCCCAGTCACTTCGAGCCGCAGACGGCGGATGGATGTCCCAATTGGATCGAGCCCCGCCGCATTGCGCTTGACGATTTCCTCTACGAGCTGAGCGCGCTCTTCAGGCTGTAGTTTTTTCATCGCAGTCCCCACTCCACGAGTCGCTTGTCCAGGTTATTCACGGGTACTCAAGAAACTCGTTCGTCCTGTTCACGACCCAGCATGCGCGAAAGCTTCGCTCCGATCCGGTTGAAGGCCTTCCACCGACTCCTTGATGCGCAGATGCCCAACAGGGGCCGGCGTGAAGTGTTCTAGCAGGTACAGCTCCATATCCACGCCTTCGGGCTTGAGACGCCCGTAGCGGGATTCAAGAGAGTCCCTGGCAGCACCAGAGGGAATGATGTCGTAGAGGAATGCGGGATACCCTTTGACGTCATGGTGGTCCCAGTTCAACGGAAGGTTAACGCTCAGGGCCCGTTCGCAACGGTCTTCCATGCGATCAAAGTTCGCGATGATGTAGTCGTTGTCGTATGCGACCAGGCACCGGCCATCAGCCACACGCTCGGGTTTCTCAACCGTGAGCGTCGCTGCCTCGCTTCATGCACCCTCTGAGAACGCTTGGATCGTGAGTCTGAGCGGCATCGCCATACCATTAATCAGCATTTTAATGCTGATTAGCATAGTGCACACGGCATGAATCAGCAATATTCTGCTGATTAAGAGCGTAAGCACGGAAAAACCGGCACCACGCTACCGATTATTCGGTCAAGCAATTTAGTCTCACACAAACGCAACCCCCTAAGTCGGCAGGGAGCTGTCGGATTCCGACGGAACGCCATAACGAAAAAACCCGCCAGAAGGCGGGTTTTACGGGGGTTCCAGAGATTTTGGTAGCCTTCGCTGGAACCTGACTGGTGCCGGAGACAGACGGACGGTTGTTAGCCGTGAGGGCCCGGTTTTCGCGGGGCTGGAATTTTGTGGATTTTTTGATGTACCTCATAGGGTATCTATAAACAAATCAGCTATTTATGGCTTTCAGTGGAATCGAATCGAGGATTGCGGAGGCTCCTCCCACCCACTTTGAATGGTACGTAAGGAACGGCAGAAACCGACCCACAGTGGGCGCTCACTAAGGGGCGCATTGATGGGGACTTTCAACTTGTCAC